>NZ_JANXWG010000017.1 GCF_025351285.1 Novosphingobium sp. | reverse complement strand
CGGAATGTTATCATGCTTCTTCCACGGATTTTCCAACGCCTTGTTGCGCAATTTCCGCAACCCCAGCGCAATCCGCCGCCGGGTCGAATGCGGATAGATCACCTCATCGATAAAGCCCTTTGACGCCGCCACGAACGGGTTGGCAAAGCGGTCTTCGTATTCCCTGGTCTTCTCGGCGCGCTCGTCAGCGGACAGCCCGCGGAAGATGATCTCTACCGCGCCTTTCGCCCCCATCACCGCGATTTCGGCGGTGGGCCAGGCGTAGTTGAGATCACCGCGCAAGTGCTTGCTGGCCATTACGTCGTAAGCGCCGCCATAGGCCTTGCGCGTGATCACGGTGATCTTGGGCACGGTCGCTTCGGCAAAGGCGAACAGCAGCTTGGCGCCGTGCTTGATGATCCCGCCCATTTCCTGCGCGGTTCCAGGAAGGAAGCCGGGCACGTCGACGAACGTGATGATCGGAATGTCGAACGCATCGCAGAACCGCACGAAGCGCGCGGCCTTCTTGGATGAATTGATATCGAGGCAGCCCGCCAGCACCATCGGCTGGTTGGCGACGACGCCCACGGTGCGACCCTCGATCCGCCCGAAGCCGGTTAGCACATTGCCCGCGTGCGCCGGCTGGATTTCGAAGAACTCACCCTCGTCGAGCACTTTGCGCACCACTTCGTGCATGTCGTAAGGCTGGTTGGCGTTGGCCGGAATCAGCGTGTCGAGGCTGTCCTCCAGCCGGTCCCACGCGTCGGCGCTCGGCCGTTCGGGCACGCCTTCGCGGTTGCTGAGCGGCAGATAATCGAAGAAGTCGCGCGCCACGATCAGCGCCTCGATGTCGTTCTCCAGCGCCAGATCGGCCACCGAAGTCTTGGTGGTATGCGTGATCGCGCCGCCCAGTTCCTCTTGCGTGACGATCTCGTTGGTCACCGTTTTCACCACATCCGGGCCGGTGACGAACATGTAGCTCGAATCCTTCACCATGAAGATGAAGTCGGTCATCGCGGGTGAGTAAACCGCGCCGCCCGCGCATGGCCCCATGATCAGCGAAATCTGCGGGATCACGCCGCTCGCCAGCACATTGCGCTGGAACACTTCGGCATAGCCACCCAGGCTGGCGACACCCTCCTGGATGCGCGCGCCGCCCGAATCGTTGATGCCGATGACGGGGGCGCCGACCTTCATCGCGCTGTCCATCACCTTGCAGATCTTCTGCGCGTGGCGTTCGGACAGCGCACCGCCGAACACGGTGAAGTCCTGGCTGAACACATAGACCAGCCGGCCGTTGATCGTGCCGCTGCCGGTCACCACGCCGTCGCCGGGGATGACCTGGTCCTGCATCCCGAAATCGGTGCAGTTGTGTTCGACGTACATGTCGGTTTCTTCGAAGCTGCCTTCGTCGAGCAACACGTCGAGCCGCTCGCGCGCGGTCAGCTTGCCCTTGGCGTGCTGCGCATCGATGCGGCGTTGTCCGCCCCCCATGCGCGCTGCGGTGCGGCGTTTTTCCAGCTCGGCGATATTGGCGGACATGCGTGGAGTTCCCCCGATGGACAGCTATTTCTTGGCCGTCGCCTGCCAGCGCTTCGCCGTAGCGTCAATGGCCGAGCGCACGCCCCCGCTCCAGCGATCGGACGCGATCGGGTCACAATGCTGTAACATTGCCGTTCTAACCGCCCGGACATCAGCAAGATCTAGAGGAAAACCGGATGTTCGCCAAAGTGCTCAACCGCCCCGTATTCGCCAGCGTGATCGCCGGCGTGGCCGCCGCGACCCTGTCCGCCTGTTCCGGCCAGCCGGGCGCTTCGGGCGGCAGCGGGATCAGCGGCGCGGGCGCATCGTTCCCCGCCCCGCTTTACACCAAGTGGGCTTCGGCGTTCAACCAGGCGGGTCTGGGCAAGGTGAACTACCAGAGCATCGGCTCGGGCGGCGGCATCAAGCAGATCAAGAGCAGTACGGTGGACTTCGGCGCCACCGACAAGCCGCTCAAACTCGATGATCTCAACGCTTCGGGCCTGCTGCAATTCCCGGCGGTGATCGGCGGCGTGGTGCCGGTGGTCAACCTTGCAGGCGTCAAGTCTGGTGAAGTGCACCTGACCGGCAAGATCCTGGGCGAAATCTTCCTGGGCAAGATCAAGACCTGGAACGCGCCCGAAATCGCCGCGCTCAACGGCGGCGTCAAGCTGCCTGCCACCCCGATCACGGTGGTTCACCGTTCGGACGGTTCGGGCACCTCGTTCCTGTTCACCACTTACCTCACCGCCGCCGATCCCGATTGGGCCAAGGCCGTGGGCGCCAGCGATTCGGTTAGCTGGCCGGTGGGCCTGGGCGGCAAGGGCAACGATGGCGTGGCCGCCTTCGTCAAGCAGACCGCCGGATCGATCGGTTATGTCGAATATGCCTTCGCCAAGCAGAACAACCTGACCACCACGCTGGTCCAGAACAAGGCCGGCAAGTTCCCCGAACCCACTGCTGCCGCGTTCTCGGCCGCAGGTGCCAGCGCGCCGTGGACGACGGCGCCGGGCAACGCGGTGCTTCTTATCGACCAGCCGGGCGAAGCCACTTGGCCGATCAGCGCCGTTACCTTCATCCTGGTTCACAAGGCGCCGGCCAACCCCGAAAAGGTTGCGGCCACGCTCAAGTTCTTCGACTGGGCGTTCAAGAACGGTGACGAGATGGCCGCCAAGCTCGATTTCGTGCCGTTGCCCGAAGCGGTCAAGACGATGGTCCGCGAGCAGTGGAGCCAGGTCCAGGCAGGCGGCAAGCCGGTTTACACGCCGAAGTAAACGGGTGTCGGGTGGGTGGTGTTCTTACGCTGCCCACCCTCAAACCTTCACGATCCCCTGCCCGATCAGACTGCGCGCGGTGTCGATCACCGATTGCGGCGCGGTGATGTATTCGAAGCCCAGCACCTCGCAGGCATGCCTCCCGCTGACATCGCGGACCTTGCCTCCCTCCGCCCGCACGATTTTCATCTCGGGCATGAACAGCGCGAGCAACTTCGCGACGAATTCGGGCATCATTCGCGTCGGCACCTTGCGCGCCTGCGGTCCCAGCGCCTGGTGGAGCGTGGCGGCCATGTCCTTGATCCACTGGAATTCCGCACTGGCGGCAAAGCGTTCGTTGCGCACCCTCTCGTCAGGGGCCTCCAGCGCCAGAACGTGCATCTTGGCCACGTCGCGCACGTCGACCACGCCGATGCCCATGTCGGGCAGCATCGGGATCGACCCGTTGATCAGCTTCCTGACCACTTCCACCGAAGTCGAAAGATCGTCGCTCACCACCGGCCCGAACACCGCCACCGGATTGATCGAGCAGAACACCATGTCGGACGCATTGGCCGCCACCCAGTCGCGCGCGGCGCGTTCGGCGATGGTCTTGGATTTGACGTAAGGCGCCACCCCCGGGGTATCGAGCCGGGTCCAGTCGCTTTCATCGAACAGCGTCTTGCCCGCCGGGTGGCCGTACGCGATCGCCGCGGCTGACGATGTCTGCACGAACCGCGTGACGCACGCCGCATGCGCAAAGCGCAAGGCCCGCAGCGTACCTTCGCGCGCGGGAACAATCAGGTCGTCCTCGTCCTTGGGAATGGCCAGCGGGAACGGCGATGCAACGTGCGCGACGTGGCTGCATCCGGCCACGGCTTCGGCCCAGCCGGCATCGTCCATCAGATCGGCGGCGAAGAACCGCAGCGTTTCGGGCGTACCACCCAGTTGGGGACGCAGCTTCGCCTCACGCGCCAGGCTGCGGACGGTAGTGTGCACCGTCCAGCCGCGTGCCAGCAACTGCCGGATCGTCTCGCCCGCGATATAGCCGCTCCCGCCGGTTACGAGGACGATTTTCGGGTCGGTGTCGGCCATGATCGCTCTCCGTTCAGAATTGCAGCATGATCCGCCGCGCCAGCGCGGGTGAGATCGAGTGGACCACCTGCAACAGCTTGACGATACCGATGTTGATCTGGGGTGTGCCGCGTTCGATACCCACCACGATCTGCCGCGCGCATTCCTGCGGCGGCATCTTCTTGTTGGCACGTCCCGCGGTCATCCGGGTTTCGACCACCGGCGGCAGCGCTTCGATCACCGTCACGTTCGTGTCCTTCAATTGCGCACGGATGGCCTGGGTGTAACTCCGCAGGGCCGCCTTGGTGGCGCAGTAGATCGGCCCGCCCGCGCGCGGAGCGATCGCCAGGCCCGAAGTGACGTTGACCACGATCGCTTCTGGCCGCGTGCGCAATCCCGGCATCAGACGGGCGATCAACTGGACCGGTGCGTGGATGTTGAGGAACAGCGCCTGTTCGGCCACCGCCAGATCGGGTTCGCCGCCGTCACGGAAATCATAATCCCCGCCCATTCCGGCATTGTTGACGAGCAGGTCGATAGCCCGGCCATCGAGGCCCGCGATCAAGGCATCGACGCCGGCCATGGTCGAAAGATCGGCGGCGATCACCTCGAAGCCCGCCGCTTGCGTGGCAGCAATCCGACCCGGATCGCGGCCGGACGTGATCACCGTGGCGCCCTTGTCGCGCAACTGGCGGATCAACTGCGCACCGATCCCGTCGGTGCCGCCGGTAACGAGCGCGACTTTGCCCGAAAGTTGCATCCTTGTTCCCCCGCGCCGGCCCTCGGCGCAGGGGAAATCTAGGTCAAAGCGTTGCAGTTTGCAACCGGTGCCGCTTGAACGAGGCCGTCAACGCATCAGCACCAGTTCTTCGGACATCGACGGGTGCAGTGCCACGGTAGCATCGAAATCGGCCTTGGTGAGGCCGGCTTTCACCGCAATCGCCGCCGCCTGGAGGATTTCGGGGCTTTCGGGGCCGATCATGTGCAGGCCCACCACCTTGTCGGTCTCTGCATCGACGATCATCTTGTACAGCCCGCGTTCGGGCCGGTGGCCGAACACGTTCTTCATCGGGCGGAAATCCGACGAATAGACCTTGATCGAGCCGAACTTTTCGCGCGCCTTGCCCTCGGTATAGCCGACGGCTGCCAATGGCGGCTGCGAGAACACCGCGCTGGGGATGAAATCGTAGTTCAGCGTGGCGTGGCCCTTGCCGAACACGCGGTCAGCGAACGCCTGGCCTTCGCGGATCGCAATCGGCGTCAGTTGCACGCGATCGGTTACGTCGCCCACCGCGTAGATGCTGGGGCACGATGTGCGGTTTTCGGCATCGACCGGGATTTCGCCGCGTTCGCCCAGTGCGATACCCACGCCATCGAGGCCCAGGCCACCAACGTTGGGGTGCCGGCCGGTGGCGATCAGGATCACGTCGGCGATGATCGGGTCCTTGCCGGGGAAGTGGACATCAAACGCACCGTCCTCGCGCTTCACGACTTTCTCGATCGGGCAGTTGAACTTGTATTCGATGCCGCGCGCCATGGTGATCTGGAGCAACCGGTCGCGCAGGCTTTCGTCATAGGTGCGCAGGATCGCGTCGCTGCGGTTGGTAACGGTGACGTGTGCGCCCAGCGCGTTGAAGATGCCTGCGAATTCCAGCGCGATATAGCCGGCACCCTGGATCACCACGCGGCGCGGGAATGTTTCCAGGTGGAACACCTCGTTCGAGGTGATGCAGTGTTCGGAACCCTCGAACACCGGCTTGACCGGCCAGGCCCCTGTGGCCACCAGGATGACCTTGGCGGTGATCGAGCGGCCCGAAGCAAGCATGACTTCGTTGGGTCCGGCGATCGAGGCCTTTTCGTGGAAATGCTCGACCTTGTGGCTGTCGAGCGTGGCGGTGTAGGCCTTTTCGATCCGCGTGACGTCGGCCAGAACCGCATCGCGCAACGTGGGCCAATCGAAGCTCATGCCTTCGACGGTCCAGCCGTAATTGCTCGCGTCCTGCAATTCCTCGGCGAAGTGCGAGCCATAGACCAGCAGCTTCTTGGGCACGCAGCCGCGGATCACGCAAGTGCCGCCGATGCGGTGTTCCTCGGCCACGGCCACGCGCGCGCCAAGCGCCGCAGCAACGCGGCTGGCACGCACACCGCCCGACCCGGCGCCGATCACGAACAAATCGAAATCGAAGGCCTGATCAGCGTTCGTGGCGGTTTCTGCAAGTGTCGTGGCCATGAAGTCCCTCGTCTGGTTCGCTCTGCCAGCCGAAAGGCAGGCCAATTGCGGTGCACGCGCATATGGCGTGGCGGCTGGCGGAATGCCAATCGGAATGTACGGTCAGACTGACCACTAGGCTGGATCACCAGGCCGGCTGGATCACCAAGTCGGCTGGATCACTGGGCCACTTGACCGATGCCATTCGCCTGACGTCCAAAAATTGTTACATCCGGATCGCGCCATGGTTAAAAAATCGGAACGCGCGCCGTTCAATCGATCATGGACGCCAATCCCAACGCACAAAAGCGGTTCGCACGCTCCGTCCTCGGCTGGTTCCGGGGCCAGGATGACAATGACCAGGCTTCAAGCCCGACCATCGACGCGACGGACGATCCGCCGCAGCTTTCGCGCGCGGTGCAACTTGCATTGATCGGCGATTTTCTCGATTCGCACGATCTTGCGGTCAGCCCTCAGACGCTGGCGGCGGCTTTCGCGGTGACTTCGGGCACCAACCCGAACCTGGTTCGCCGGATCGAGGACCGCGTGGCCGAAGGCGAACGCGTCAGCGGACCGTGGCTGGTCCACGCCAGTGGCGAACGCAGCGATCCGGGCGCGCTTGTCGAGGATGTCGCAAGCCCGTTCGAACCCTTGCTCGAACAGTTGCGCGCCATGCTCGACAGCTTCGCCTTGGCGACGCGATCGGTGCGATCGGCCACCGGTGAATATGGCTCGGCCCTTGAAAAGCAGGCCGCATCGATCGCACAGATGGACGGGCAGGACGGCGTCAACTTGGATGAACTGGCCGGTCTCGTCCGGTCGATGATTGCGCGCACGCAAAAGGCCGAGGAGGACTTGCGACGCAACGATCAGGAAACCGCCGGCCTGCGTGCCAGCCTGGCCAAGGCGCAACGCGACGCCAAGGTCGATGCGCTCACCGGCCTGCCCAACCGCCGCGCCTTCGAGGCGCATTACTCCGAACTTTACCGCGACACCCGCGAAGGGCTGGAACGGCTGTCCGTGGCGTTCTGCGACATCGACCATTTCAAGAAGATCAACGATCGCCACGGCCACGAAACCGGCGACCGCATGCTCAAGACCGTGGCCTCGTCGCTTTCGGCGATATCGGGCAAGAATTGCCACGTCGCGCGCCACGGCGGCGAGGAATTCGTGATGCTGTTCCGCGGCAATTCGCCCGAGGAAGCGCTCGAACGGCTCGATGCGCTGCGCGAGGCGCTGGCGCAACGCAACTTCGTCAACCGCCACAACGACCAGCCGATTGGACGGGTCACATTCTCGGCCGGCATCGCCGATGCATTTGCCTATCCCGACCCGCGCGAGGCGCTGCGCGCCGCCGATCGCGCTTTGTACAAGGCCAAGGAATCGGGCCGCAACCGCATCGAACTGGCTGACGAATAAGCCCAAGTCGTTCGTCGGTTGCGCGTGCCGTTCGTCGGACGCGCAACGACTCCCGTCGAACCGCAACAGCCCCGCAAGCCTCCCTCGGTTAGCCGACCCGCCTGGCCATAGGGAAGCGCCGCCATAGCTCGGCAAGGCGCGCGGGGAGGACCATTTGCTTTTTAATTCAACAATTTGCCACGCCTGTTCAAGGCTGGTTGGCGCCTCGTCGCTGGGAACGACCGCGCTCGCGCTTGGCCTGGCCAGCGTGCCGCAGGCTGCCCACGCCCAGCGTGCCGAGGAAAACGCAGTGGCCAGCGCCGAAGATGCATTCGGCACCACCGTCGGCCACGAAAGCATCGGGCTTTACGACGATGGCAACGTACGCGGCTTCAGCCCTTCCAGCGCGGGCAATATCCGCATGGAGGGCATGTATTTCGACATCCAGGGCGGCCTGTCCAGCCGGGTGCTGGGCGGTGAAGTGATCCATGTCGGCCCATCGACGCAAGGCTACCTGTTCCCCGCACCCACCGGAGTCGCCGATCTGTCGCTGCGCACGGTCGGCGCAAAGCCGGTGATTTCGGCCATCGTTTCCACCGACAGCTTCGGCACAGCTTCGCTGGAAGTCGACGCGCAGATCCCGATCGACGGCAAGCGCTTCGGCGTGGCGACCGGCTTCGGCATTGCCAGCGACAAGTTCAACAACGGCGGCGGCAGCAAGCGGCTGACGTTCGGTGCGGTCCCGCATTGGCGCCCCTCAGCCAATGTCGAGATCACCGCGTTCTACCACCGCGACCAGCAGTACGATGGCACCGCAGGCCCGATCTACATCCCAACGGGTGCGTTCCTGCCCCCGCGCCCACAGCGCGGGCAGTATACCGGGCCGAGCTTTGAAAAGAGCGATAGCTGGTCGCAGGTGTTCGGTCTGCTGGGCAAGGCCCGGCTGGGCGACTGGACCTTGCGAGCGGGGCTGTTCCGTTCGGAATACCATTCGGACGGCGATTTCGCCAACCTGGTGATGGTCAACTCGCCCACCGAGATCGGCGCGACGACGACCGACCGCCAGGTCATCGCATTCCCCGCCAACCGCGCCGGATCGTACAGCGGCGAAGTGCGGCTCTCGCGGCTGTTCAACGAAGGCCCGCGCCGGCACCTGCTGAGCGGAACGGTGCGATCGCGGATCGTCGACAGCTACTTCGGTGGCGGCGACTTTGCCGATCTGGGCCCGGCCGGTTTGAACCGGCGGATCGAAGTACCCCGCCCCCAGTTCGCTTTCACCGGCCTGACGCACGATGCCACCCGCCAGTTCACCGGCGGCTTGTCGTACAGCCTGGCGTGGAAGGGCCTGGGCGAACTGACGCTCGGCGCCCAGCGCACGCACTACGTCAAGACGGTCGACGGCGTGCGCGGATCGAGCACGGCCACGTTGCCATATGCCAGCGCGACCATACCGCTGGGAGAAAAGCTGTCGCTTTACGGCAGTTTCGTGCGCGGGTTGGAAGATGCCGGCACCGCGCCGAATTACGCCGCCAACGCCAACATGGTGCTGCCCGCCAACCGCACCCGCCAGTACGATTTCGGGCTGCGCTTCGCCCCCGCCAAGGGCACCGTGCTGATTCTTGGCTATTTCGACATCGCCAAGCCCTATATTGCGCTCGATCGCGCCAATTTGTTCGGACAGCTCGGCGCCGAAACCCATCGCGGGATCGAGGTCAGCCTGGCCTCGCAGATCACCCCCGACTTGCGCATCGTGACCGGCGGGGTGTTCCTGCGTGCGCGCGTTTCGGCCACGCCGTCGATCGCGGAGAAAGTCGGCTCCAAACCCGTGAACCAACCCGACGTGCGCACGCGTTTCAACGTCAATTATACGCTGCCGTTTGCCAGGGCCGTCACGCTGGATGCCTATGTCAACCACGACAGCGCAGCCGTCGGCACCGTGGACAACAGCGTGATCGCACCGGGATCGACCCGCATCGGCGGTGGCTTCCGCTACAAGTTCAAGCTGGGTAACCAGACTTTCACCGCACGCGCCGAATTCTACAACGTGTTCAACGCGTTTCAATGGGTTGCGGTGGGCAGCGGAGTCTATGCCTACAACACCCAGCGCAACGTGACCGGCTATCTCACCGCAGATTTTTGAATGAACTCAGGCCAGCCCGGCAGCTTCGAGCAAGGCGGTTGTGCTGGCATCGAAATCAACGCCGGCCTGGCCGATCGAGCGCGCGATGTCCTTGCCCAATTCCACTCCGAACTGGTCAAACGGGTTGATCCCCAGCATCGCCGCATTGGCGAAGGTCCGGTGCTCGTGAAACGCGATCAGTGCGCCGAGCGTCGCGGGATTGAGCGCCTCGCACAAGATCGTGGCCGAGGGGCGGTCGCCGGGGTAGTTGCGGTTGCCGTCCGTACTGGCGCGGCCGGCCATCAGCGCGGCGCCTTGCGCGAAGCAGTTCGACAGCAGCCCGACGTGGTGTGCGGTATCGAGATCGTCGCCGGGCATGATCGCCGCGATGAAATCCACCGGGATCAGGTGTGTGCCCTGGTGCAGCAACTGGAAAACCGCGTGCTGCGCATCGGTGCCCACCCCGCCCCACGTCACCGGCGCGCTCGGTCGGCCGAGCGGCGTTCCATCGGCGCGGACCGACTTGCCGTTCGATTCCATTTCGAGCTGCTGGAGATAGCTCGGCAGCAGTTTGAGCCGCTCGTCGTACGCGAAGCACGCACGGGTCTGGCAGCCGCGCGCTTGCGTGTAATACAGATCGGAGAAAGCCGCGCGGACGCAGACGTTTTCGGCCAGCGGCGTATCGGCGAAATGACGGTCGATCGCCGCCGCGCCGTCGAGGAATTCCGCGAAACCCTGCCAGCCGAGCGCCATCGCCACCGGAAAGCCGATCGACGACCACAGCGAATAGCGCCCGCCGACACTCTCCTGGAACGGCAGCACGCGCGTTTCGTCGACGCCCCATTCCACCGCCTTGTCGGGCGCGGCGGTCAGCGCGATCACCCGGCCGCCGGGATCGGCAATGCCCGCGTCGAGCAGCCATTCGATCGCCGAATTGGCGTTGAGGATGGTTTCGGTGGTGGTGAAGGTTTTGGAGGCAACCGCGATCAGCGTGGTGGCTGGATCGCATTGCGCGAACGCGGCCTCCAAAGCACATCCATCGATGTTCGAGACGACGTGCACCGCAACCTTGCTGTTTTTGCGGGCCAGGGCATCGATTGCCAGCGCCGGACCGAGCGCCGATCCGCCGATTCCGATATGGATCAAGCTTTTGACGTCGCCCAGCACGCCTTCATGGATGGCTTCGACCAACGCGCGCATCCGTTCGTGAAAGCGCGCGGCTTCCTCGACGCTGGCGTCCTTGCCGATCCCGCGCTGCGCGATGTGTTCGGCGGCGCGGCCTTCGCTGGGGTTGACCACCTCGCCCGCGAACAGCGCGGCGCGCAACGCGTCGAACTGCATGGCCTCCGCAATGTCGATCAACGCGGCTTCCACCGCCGCATCGAGATGCGTTTTCGACAAGTCGAACCGGATCGTGCCGCCGGGCAGGGCAAGATCGGTCGAATAGCCTTCAACACGTCCCGCTTCAGCGAACAGCGCGGCCAGCGTCGGTCGTGGCAAAGCAGCCAAAGCCGCCCAGCCCGCATCGGCTTTGCCAAGGTCGATCGTTCCGGCCATCCTGCCATATCCTTTGTTCGCAGTTGCAGCGCAGCGCTTCAAATCGCCTCATGCCCGGTAGCGCGCGCGCGGCCAAGCAGGCAATTGCTCCCGTTCAGGTCCGCATTGCTATGCGGCGGACGTTAAGGTCCGCACTGCCATGCGGTTTCCGGGCCCATTTCCGCACACCCGCCCCGCAACGATTGTCTTGACGAAGGACGCGACGCTCCACATGACCGCCACGATGACCGAAGATCCCAAAAGCCTTGGCGAAAATGCCGCCGAAACCTCGGCTGCTGCACCGCTTGAAACCGGCAAGCCGGCCAAGCCTGCGAAGAAGGAGGACAACTTTTTTGTCTTCCTGATCAAGCTGATACTCGTTGTCGGCATCTTTCGCAGCTTCTTCTTCTCGCCGTTCAACATCCCGTCGGAATCGATGCAGCCGCGGTTGATCGATGGCGATTACCTGCTCGCGGCCAAGTGGCCGTACGGCTTCACCAAGTATTCGCTGCCGTTCAGCCTGCCGCTGATTCCCGGGCGAATCCTCGGCAGCCACCCCGATCGCGGCGACGTCGCGATCTTCAAGGCACCCCCCGGCAACGACGTCGATTACATCAAGCGCGTGATCGGTTTGCCCGGCGATACTATCCAGATGCGCGGCGGCGTGCTGCTCCTCAACGGCCAGCCGGTGAAGAAGGACAAGATCGCCGATTTCGAGGTCAAAGTCTCGCCCAACACCAGTTGCATCCAGCCCGAATTCATGGCCACCGCCGCCGATGGCAGCCCGGCGTGCCATTACCCGCGCTTCCGCGAGACGCTGCCGGCCGTGAACGGTCAGCCTGGCAAGAGCTACGAAGTGCTCGATCTCGGCTATCGCCCGCAGGACGATACTCCGCCGGTGATCGTGCCCGAAGGCCGCCTGTTCATGATGGGAGACAACCGCGACAACTCGATGGACAGCCGCTTCCCCGCGCAGGAAGGCGCCGGGATCGGCCTGGTCCCCGAGGAAAACCTGGTCGGTCGCGCCACGATCGTGATGTGGTCGACCGATGGTTCGGCAAGCTGGATCAAGCCCTGGACCTGGTTCACCGCCGCGCGCTGGAACCGCATCGGGGGCCGGTTCTGACCAGCGCCGCTCTTACGCCTGAAACAACCGAGTTCCTCGCCGACCTGACCGGGGCGGCCCCGGCCGACCCCGCGCTGTGGTGCGAGGCGTTGACTCACGGCAGCATGGGCAGCCAGCGCGATTACCAACGGCTGGAATTCCTCGGCGATCGCGTGCTGGGGCTGGTCATTGCAGAGTGGTTGCACGAGGCGAGCAACGCCTCCGAAGGCAAGCTTTCGCAGCGGCTCAACGCGCTGGTCAGCCGTGAGACTTGTGCGGGCGTGGCGCGCACGATCGGGCTGCCCCCGCACATGCGGCTGGGCAAGCAGGCGCGCGACGATGGCGGCGCGGGCAGCGACAACATCCTGGGCGACGTGATGGAAGCGCTGATCGGCGCGCAGTTCGTCGAACGCGGTTACGACGGTGCGCGCACGATGGTGCGCAAGCTGTGGGCTGCGCCGATGACCGCCGGCGCCGGGCAATCGAAGCACCCCAAGGCCGCGCTGCAGGAATGGGCGGCAGGCAACCGTCGCAAGCCGCCCGAATACGCGATCGTCTCGCGTGACGGGCCCGATCATGCGGCCACTTTCACCGTGCGCGTAGCCGTCAAGAACGTCGGCGAGGCCGAGGCGCGCGGATCGAGCAAGCAGGAGGCCGAAACCCTGGCCGCCCGCGCTTTCATGGAACAATACGGATGACCACTGACATGACCGAAACACCCGAGAACGCCCCGCCCCTCCATTGTGGCGTGGTAGCGGTGATCGGCACGCCCAATGCGGGCAAGTCGACGCTGGTCAACGCGCTGGTCGGGCAGAAAGTGGCGATCGTCTCGTCCAAGAAGCAGACCACGCGCGCGCGCCTGCTCGGCATCGCGCTGGCCAAGACCGACACCGCCGCCACGCAGATCATCCTCGCCGATACGCCGGGCATCTTCGATCCGCAGCGGCGGCTCGATCGCGCGATGGTCAGCGCCGCCTGGGAAGGCGCGCACGAGGCCGATGCGATCGTGCTGGTGGTCGATGCGCGCAAGAAGCGGCACGATGATCTGGAGCCGATCCTGACCACGCTGGCCGGGCGGCGCGAGCGCCGCATTCTGGTGCTCAACAAGGTCGACACCACCGCCAAGGAACCGCTGCTGGTGCTGGCGCAGGACCTGACAGCAAAGGTGCCGTTCGAGGAAGTGTTCTTCGTCTCGGCGCTGACCGGTGACGGCGTGCCCGAACTGAAGGCGCGACTGGCAGCGCTGATGCCCGAAGGCGCATGGCACTATCCCGAAGATCAGGTTTCCGACGCATCCGAACGGTTGCTGGCGTGCGAAATCACGCGCGAACAGCTTTACCGCCAGCTTCACGATGAACTGCCTTACGACAGCGCGGTGCGGCCCGAGAGCTACACCCCGCGCAAGGACGGCTCGATCGAAATCCACCAGCAGATCGTGATCGCGCGCGACAGCCAGAAGGGCATCGTGCTGGGCAAGGGCGGATCGAAACTCAAGTCCATCGGCGAAGCCGCGCGCAAGGAACTGGCCACGATCCTGGGCGTGAAGGTCCACTTGTTCCTTCACGTAAAGGTCGAGGAAAACTGGGCCGAAAGCCGCGAAATCTACGAGGAAATGGGCCTCGACTGGATCAAGTGACGGCCAAGCAGCGCTGATTGTTCAGCGCAGCTTGGCGATCGCGATCTTGTCGGCCTTGGCGCGTTCCTTGGTCGATTCCTCGCTGCGCTTGAGCGCCTTGGCGATTGCCTTCAGCCCCATGCCCTTGGTCGCGAGCGTGCGCAAAGTGCCCACTTCCTCTGCGGTCCAGGGCTGGCGGTGGCGGACGAACTGCTCGCTCATTCCGCCGCCTCCGCCGCCGGCTTAGCCTTCTTGGCGGGCGCCTTTTTGGCTGCCGGCTTCTTCGCAGCAGGTTTTTTGGCAGCCGCAGCCTTCTTCACGGGCGCCTTCTTCGCCGGAGCCTTCTTGCGGCCCTTGCCCTTCACCGGCCCCTTGGCCGCCTTCTCGTCGATCAGCACGATCGCCTGTTCGGCGGTGAGCGTTTCGACATCGGCGTCCTTGGGCAGCGTGGCGTTGGTGGTGCCGTCGGTCAGGTAATTGCCGTAGCGACCGGGCATCAGCTTGATCTCGCCGCCCGACGTGGGGTGAAGCCCGAAGCTCTTGAGCGCCTCGGCCTTGGCGCGGCCTTCGCGGCTGCCCTTGTTCGCCAGTGCTTCGGCCAGCATCACCACCGCCGCGTTCATGCCCGTGTCGAACACTTCGGCGGTGGCCCGCAGCCGCGCGTACTTGCCATCGTGCGCGAGGTACGGCCCGTAACGTCCTATACTTGCAACGATCGGCTTGGCATCTTCAGGGTGCTCTCCCACAGTGCGCGGCAACGACAGCAGCTTGACCGCCCAGTCGAGCGTGAGTTCGCCCACATCCTTGGGGATCGAGGCGCGCTTGGCTTCCTTGCCGTCGCCCAGTTGCACATAAGGCCCGAACCGCCCGACCTTGCGGCTGATGGACTCGCCCGTTTCAGGATGCTTGCCGAGTTCGCCGTCCTCACCCTCGGCGCCGTCGGCACCGCCGGGCTGCGCGAACTTGCGGGTGTATTTGCACTCGGGATAGTTGGCGCAAGCGACGAAAGCGCCATAACGGCCTCCACGCAACGCCAGCCGGCCGTTCTCGCGCCCCGCCGCGATGCATTGCGGGCACTGGCGCGGATCGGTGCCTTCGTCACGCGGCGGGAACAGGTAATCCGACAGGAATTCGTCGAGCGCCTCGGTCACCTCGCTCGGCTTCTTCTCCATGACCTCGTCGGACTTGGGCTTGAAATCGCGCCAGAAGGCTTCGAGCACGGTCTTCCACATCGCGCGCCCACCCGACACGTCGTCGAGTTCGTCCTCCATGCCCGCGGTGAAATCGTATCCGACATAACGCGCAAAAAAGCGTTCGAGAAACGATGTCAGCAAACGCCCCGATTCCTCTGCGAAGAAACGGTTTTTCTCGGTGCGGACGTAAGACCGGTCCTTGAGCACTTGCAGTGTCGAGGCATAAGTCGAAGGGCGGCCGATTCCAAGTTCTTCCAGCCGCTTGACCAAGGTCGCTTCGGAAAAACGCGGCGGCGGCTGGGTGAAGTGCTGCGTCGCGTCGACGCCTTTCTTAGCCGGCTGGTCGCCCTTGTTCATAAGCGGCAGCAGGTTCGATTCGTCCTCCCCCGCATCGTCGCCAGCATCGCCCTTCTGGTCGCGGCCTTCCTCGTAAACCGCTAGAAAGCCGGGGAATTTCACCACTTGCCCGGTCGCGCGCAGTTCGTGACGCCCGGTCGCATCGCGCAAGGCGACGGTGGTGCGCTCAAGGCTGGCCGAGGCCATCTGGCTGGCAATCGCGCGCTTCCAGATCAGATCGTACAACCGCCCCTCGTCGCCCGAACCATACTTGTCGCGCGCGAATTCGGTCGGCCGGATCGCCTCGTGGGCTTCCTGTGCGTTCTTCGCCTTGGTTTCGTAATGGCGCGGCTTTTCAGGTAAATAATGCCCCGAATAGCGGTTCGAAATCGCCACGCGCGCATCGGAAATCGCGCTCGGGTCCATCTGCACGCCGTCGGTCCGCATGTAAGTGATCGCGCCCGCTTCATACAACGTCTGCGCCACGCGCATCGTGTGGCTGGCGGCAAAGCCGAGCTTGCGCGCGGCCTCCTGCTGCAAGGTCGAGGTGGTGAACGGCGGGTACGGATTGCGGCGGTAAGGCTTGGTCTCGACCTCCTCCACCCGGAACGGCGCTGCCTCGACCGCGGCCTTGGCGCGATTGGCGATACCCGCCTCGCCCAGGCTCAGTTTGTCGAGCTTTTCGCCATCGAACTTGACCAGCCGCGCGGTGAACGGCGTGCCGTCCTGCTCCAGCCGCGCGATCACCTGCCAGTATTCCTGCGCGCGGAACTTTTCGATCTCGCGCTCGCGCTCGACGATCAGCCGCAGCGCCACCGATTGTACGCGCCCCGCGCTCTTGGCGCCGGGCAGCTTGCGCCAAAGCACCGGCGAGAGCGTGAAGCCGAACAGGTAATCGAGCGCGCGCCGCGCCAGGTACGCATCGATCAGGTTCTGATCGAGTTCGCGCGGGTGCTTCATCGCCTCGGTCACCGTCGCCTTGGTGATCGCGTTGAACGTCACCCGTTCGACGAGCTTGGGCAGCGCCTTGCGCTTGGCCAGCAGTTCGCGCACGTGCCACGAAATCGCCTCGCCCTCACGGTCAGGGTCGGTCGCGAGGATCAGCTTGTCCGCCTTTTTCGCGGCATCGGTGATCTCTTTCAACTGCCGCGCCTTGTCGGCGTAGTTCTCCCAGTCCATCGCGAAATCTTCATCGGGGCGCACCGATCCGTCCTTGGGCGGCAAGTCGCGGACGTGGCCGTACGAGGCGAGCACCTTGAAACCGTGCCCGAGGTACTTTTCGATGGTCTTGGCCTTGGCAGGCGATTCTACGACGACAAGCTGCATGATGGGCGTTCAATTCCTGTGTGCTTCAATGGACGACGAAGCGCGGCGCCTCGCGTATACACGTACGCGATGATGCGAAAGCACTTCACGCAAGGTCAAGCATCTGATTTGGGTCTATCGTACCGAAAGCCGGAAGGATTGCCGATGATTACCGCTTGGCCCGTGCTGCTGGCCTTTACCAGCGTGATGGCGCTGCCCAGCGAAGACCGCGTGACGGCCCCCGATCTGGACCGCTGGGTCATCGGTTACGAAGCGCACAACGCCACCCAGGCAATCCGCGAGGAAGTGCCCGAGAGCGAATCGGTCAAGGACTGGAGCCGCATGGTCACCACCCAGCGCTTTGGCGGGCTGGCCGCGCTGACCACGGCCGAAAACTACGTGACCAACATCGCGCGCAGCGTCGAACGCAAGTGCCCCGGCGCGCAAGTCGGCGCGATCCGCCAGGTACGGATGACCGGCCGCCCCGCCGTGCGCGTCACGATCGACTGCCCTGTTCTGGCCGAAACCGGCAAGCGCGAAACCTTCCTGCTCGAAGCCACCGGTGGCACTTTCGACATTCTGGTCAAGCAGGTGGCTTTCCGCGGACCGCACTCGGCGGCCGATATCGCATGGGCGACCGGGTTCCTCGACGCGCTGGTCTATTGCGCGGGTGGCACCACGCAAGGCGCCTGCACCCGCGAACCGGCGCCGCAACGCAAGCTTGCGGCGCCTAATGCATTCTGAAACCTGCTACGAACAGTCAGATCACCGCAGCGCGGCAAGTTGCGCCACGATGCGGGCATTGGCGAGCGTCGCTGCTTCGGTGGCGCCGGCGCGATAATTTTCGGGCTTGGCGTCGAATTCGATCTGCTTGGTGGCGCCACCGGTCTTGAACATGCCGCCCATTCCGCCCATTCCGCGCAGCGCACCCAGCTTGCTAAGCCCGCCCAGGACCTTGGTGGCGGTCTGTGTCGTTTTCGTGAACCCGCTGGTGGTATCGCGCATCGTCGCGAAATCCCCCGCCACCGCGATGCCGTCGGTGATCTTGATCACGGCCTGCTTGCCGGTGGGCGCGATCAGCGTGGCGCGCGAATAGTTGCTGGCGATCGATACGCCCGAATTGACCTTGACCGAAAAGCCGCCCTTCTGCTGGACATCCGAAAAATCGATGAGATAAACCACGTCGATCACCCCCACGCCTGCCGTCTTGGCATATTGGCCGAGCGCGTACGCGGTCTGGCCCGAATTCATGTTCAGGCCCATGCTGCTCATGCCGCTGGCGGTGAAATCGCCCGGGATCAGGTAAAGCGCCGGGATCGCGCTCGGCTTCACGAACGTGACCTTGCCGGTGGCCTTCTTTTCCAGCGCGATGTTGACGTTGAGCGGCGATGTTTCGGGGTGCGCGTGCGGCAGCGGTGTTGCGAACATCGCGGCCGTGGGTTGGAGCGTGTAGCCCGCGGCGCCCAGCTTGGTGACAAAATCGGCGTACGCAGCGTCGGTAATCGCCTGCATGATCTCGGGCGTAATGCCCACCAGCGTCGATTCGGCGCGGGTGGTGCCCTGCGCCAGGCCGACAATGCCGTCCATCGCCTTGGTCGAATCGACCGATTTGAAGATAAACCCGACGTTGAACGCGCCGATTGCCACTTGCGTGACGCCGCGCGCAGCATCCTGGCCCGAAACCTTGAGCGGGGCGGCTTCGGCGTGCAACGCTACCGGCGCCATCAGCAAAGCCGTGCCGAGCAGCGCCCGCGCGAACGCGGATGTCTTGTGATTGGCCATGTCGAACGTATCCCCTGCCCCACGCAGCCCCTCGCCGCGCACTTGCTGCACTGTTCCACGCAAAATTATTACGGTCAACCGGCTGATTGTAAGCCTTATCCGCCAGCGTCGAGCGACACCCGGCCCCCAGCATGGCGCGCCAGCCGCCCGGCCAGCTCCAGTTCGAGCAACGCCATCTGCACCGCGCCGGGCGATCCGCCCGACAGCCGGATAAGATCATCCACCGTGACCGGCGCGGTCGTCAGCAGCGCGGCGATGTCGATCGGGCCGACGTCCACCAGATTGTCTTCGGCAGCGTCAACCAGTTCCGGCGTGGCGGCAAAAGTCTCGCGCAAGCGCAATTGCGGCGCGCCGTGGAAGTCGCTCAGCACCTCGATCACATCCTCGGCCGACTGAACCAGCGTAGCGCCGTCGCGGATGAGCTGGTTGCAACCCTGGCTGCGCGCATCGAGCGGACTGCCCGGCACCGCCATCACCTCGCGCCCCATTTCGCCCGCCAGCCGCGCGGTGATGAGCGAGCCCGAGCGCGGCGCGGCCTCGACCACCACGGTGCCGATCGCCAGCCCGGCGATGATGCGGTTGCGCGCGGGGAAATGCCGCGCGAGCGGTTCGGTGCCGGGCGGCTGCTCGGTCAGCAGCAGGCCGGTGGTGGCGATTTCCTCCTGCAAGTCGGCGTGTTCGGGCGGATATGTCACGTCGATCCCGCCGGCGATCACGCCGATCGTGCCGCCGCCTTCGCTCGCGCCTGCCAGCGCGCCCTTGTGCGCCGCACCGTCGATCCCGCGCGCCAGGCCTGAAACGACCACGAAGCCCTTCGCCGCAAGTTCGGTAGCGAACATACGCGCCAGTTTCATCGCGGCGGCCGAGGAATTGCGCGCGCCGACGATCGCCACCGTCGGTCGCGCCGCCAGCGCCGGATCGCCGCGTGCAATCAGGATCGGCGGCGCGCCCTCGGCCACGCGGAGCAGCGGCGGATAATCGGGCGAATCGTGGAACAAGTAGCGCGCACCGGCACGGCGCACAGCGAGAACTTCCGCCTCGATCCGCGCGACGGGCGCAATCGAGTACCGCCCCCCTCCGCGCGACGCGAGGTCAGGCAAGGCGTCCAGCGCTTCGATTCCGCTGCCGAACCGCCGCAGCAATTGCGCATAGCTGACCGGGCCGACATTGGGCGATCGCAGCAGCCGGATGCGGGCGAACGCTTCGGCTTGCGACAGGCTCGTGTCTGCGCTGCTCACGCGGCGGGCGCGGCCTTCGCTCCGCCGACACGCGGTTCGGTTCCGGCGAGCAACCGCGTGATATTGGCGCGATGCAGCCACAGTACCAGCAGCGCGATGCCCACCAGCACCGGCGCAAACGCCGTCCGCCCTGTCAACAGAGCCGCAATCGGAGCCGCCACAACCGCGCACATGCCCGCCAGCGAGGATAACCGTGTCACCGCCAGCATCGCCAGCCACACCACTGCGTAAGCCAGCCCGATCGGCCAGCCGAGCCCCAGCGCGACGCCCATCGTCGTCGCCACGCCCTTGCCGCCGTTGAACCGCAGCCACACCGGGAAGCAATGCCCGATCACCGCACCCGCCGCCGCGGCGATTTCAACCATCGGCATCCCGGCAGGCCAGATCGTGCGGGCCAGCGCGATCGCCGCGAAACCCTTGGCCAGATCGAGCAGCAGCGTCGCCGCCGCCAGGCCCTTGCGCCCGGTGCGCAGCACGTTGGTGGCGCCGATATTGCCCGATCCGATCGCGCGCAGATCGCCCGCGTCGGTCAGCCGGGTAAGGATCAGCCCGAACGGGATCGAACCGAGCAGGTAAGCGAGCGCGAAGGGCAGGAACAGCATCATGCCAGCCTCATAACCGTTCGCCCAAGGCTTGTCGAAGGGCTGCACTTCCCTTTTGGACCTAACCCGCCATAGAGGGGCAGCGCTTCACGACATCGGGACCCAACGAACTTTGCCTGCATCTGTCGACCCAACTTCACCCATCCTGATGTTCGATTCGGGCGTCGGTGGACTGTCGGTGCTGCGCGAGGTCCGCTTGGCTCTGCCCCAGGCGCCGGTGATCTACGCCGCTGACAACGCCGGGCTGCCCTATGGCACCAAGACCGAAGTCGAAATCGCCAGCCGCGTCGCGGGCCTGCTCGGGCGGATGACCGAGCGACTGAAACCGCGCTTGGTGTGCATCGCCTGCAACACCGCCAGCACGATCGCGCTGGGCATGGTGCGCGATGTGCTGGAGGTGCCGATCGTCGGCACGGTGCCTGCGATCAAGCCCGCTGCCGCCATCACGCGCTCCGGAGTCATCGGCCTGCTCGGCACCGGCGCAACGATCCGACAAGGTTATGTCGATCGACTCGAAGCGGAATTTGCTGCGGACAAGCACTTGCTGCGCTTCGCCGCGCCCGAATTGGTCGAAGCGGCGGAGGCGCGGCTGCGCGGGCTTCCGGTCGATCCGGCAGTGTTCGCGCGCGCTGCGGATGGCTTGCGGGCCCAGGCCCAAGGCGGTGCGATCGACACCGTGGTGCTGGCCTGCACTCACTTCCCGTTGATCGTGGACGATCTGGCGCAAGCGTTCGGCCCGGACGTCGAGTTCGTCGACGGCGCTGCCGGAATTGCGCGGCGGATTGCGTTCCTGACGCAAGGCCAGTCCTGGCAGCGGACCGGTCCCGACCTTGCGCTCTTCACCCGCGACGGCGCTGAACTCGCCGAACTTGCACCCGCGCTCACCAGCGCGGGTCTTACTGAAATCGGCGTTTTCTGACTTCCCTTCAGCCCGCCTTGTTGCGAAACGTTCGCGCTTCCGTTTCCGCGAATGCACCGCTAAAACGCCTGTGTTCGCCGGGGGGCAAAATAACGGGATCAGGCCCCAGTATTAGACGCGGGTCTCACACGGACCTCAGTCACGGGAAGCGCGCCGCGCCCGGCGCGCGTTAGGGAGCGGCGCACGCTGTAAGATGGCATGAACTACGACCAGATTTTCGATGCGGCGATCGACCGGCTTCATTCCGAAGGCCGCTACCGCGTGTTCATCGACATCCTGCGCAACAAGGGCGCTTATCCTAACGCGCGTTGCTTTGCCGGACACAACGGCCCCAAGGACATCACCGTGTGGTGTTCGAACGATTACCTGGCGATGGGCCAGCACCCCAAAGTGATCGAGGCGATGGAAGAGGCGCTGCACAATGTCGGTGCGGGCTCTGGCGGCACCCGCAACATCGGCGGCAACACTCATTATCACATCCAGCTCGAGCGGGAATTGGCCGATCTTCACGGCAAGGACGGCGCGCTGCTGTTCACCTCGGGCTATGTATCGAACGATGCGACGCTCTCGACCATGGCCAAGGTCCTGCCCGGCTGCGTGATCTTTTCGGACGAACTGAACCACGCCAGCATGATCGCGGGGATCCGCAATTCGGGCGCCGAGAAGAAGGTGTTCCGGCACAACGATCTCGTGCACCTCGAACAGTTGCTGGCCGAGACCGACCCCGCGGTGCCCAAGCTGATCGCGTTCGAAAGTGTCTATTCGATGGACGGGGACGTCGCCCCGATCCACGCGATCTGCGATCTGGCGGACAAGTACAACGCGCTGACCTATATCGACGAAGTCCATGCGGTGGGGATGTACGGTGCGCGCGGCGGCGGGATTTCCGAACGCGACGAAGCCGCGCACCGGATCACGATCATCGAGGGCACGCTGGGAAAGGCGTTCGGGGTGATGGGCGGCTATATCGCTGCGGATACCCGGATCGTCGATGTGATCCGCAGTTATGCGCCGGGGTTCATCTTCACCACTTCGCTGTCGCCCGTGCTGGTCGCAGGCGTGCTGGCCGCCGTACGCCATCTCAAGGGTTCGAACGCGGAACGCGAGGCCCAGCAGGCCAACGCTGCGGCGCTCAAGACCATGCTGGCCGAGGCCGGGCTCCCGGTCATGCCATCGACCACGCATATCGTTCCGCTGATGGTCGGCGACCCCGTCCGCGCCAAGCGGATCAGCGATATCCTGCTCGCCGAATACGGGGTCTACGTCCAGCCGATCAACTATCCCACGGTGCCGCGCGGGACAGAGCGGCTGCGCTTCACCCCCGGCCCGGCGCACACCGCGGCGATGATGCGCGACCTGACCGCGGCGCTGAGCGAAATCTGGCAGCGCCTGGCGCTCGAACAAGTCCGCGCCGCGTAGCCGCCGCGCGGCGAGCGAGGCCTTCAACGCGTTGGAGAATCCGTGCGCTTTCCCGTTTGGGATGCGGTATCAACGCGCGCGGGATTTGCCCGCGCGAATCGGTCTGGGCAAATCGCCACCAGGCAAACAATAAAAAACGGGAGAGTGGTATGGCCGAAGATTGGGCTGCAAACGTCAAGAAGTATGTCCCCGATGCGGACGACGGCGCCATCGCCGGCATCG
>NZ_JANXWG010000152.1 GCF_025351285.1 Novosphingobium sp. | reverse complement strand
CGATACCCAGTTCGAGACCACGACCATCACCAGGCTGGTGCGCTGGTTCGCCAATTCACGGATAGGCGCGGTGGCGGGCAACGCCAAAGTCGGCAACCGCGTCAACCTCGTGACCAAGTGGCAGGCGGTCGAATACGTGACCGCGCAGAACATCGAACGCCGCGCGCTGACCCGGTTCGACGCGATCATGGTCGTGCCCGGCGCGGTCGGCGCATGGCGGCGGGCCGCGCTCGAAGCCGGCGGCGGGTTCCCCGAAGACACGATGGCCGAGGATCAGGACCTGACCATCGCGATCCAGCGTGCGGGCTGGAGCGTGGCTTACGACGAGGACGCGGTGGCTTGGACCGAAGCGCCCGAAACCTTGCGCGCGCTGGGCAAGCAGCGCTTCCGCTGGGCGTTCGGCACACTGCAATGCCTGTGGAAGCACCGCGCGATCGTGCGCCAGCGCAAGCCCGGCGGGCTGGCATACGTGGGCATGCCGCAGGCGTGGCTGTTCCAGATCCTGTTCGCGCTGATCAGCCCGCTGATCGACCTGGCACTGGCGATCTCGATCGTGGGCACCACAATCCGCGTGGCGCAGCACGGCGTGGCGCAGACGCAGACCGACCTGCTGCGCATGGCGCTGTTCTGGGGCGCGTTCAGCACGATCGACCTCATCTGCGGCTTCGTCGCCGCCCGGCTCGACCTGCGCGAAAAGCGCTTCCACCCGATCCTGTTGCTGAGCCAGCGCTTCGTCTATCGCCAGTTGATGTACGGCGTGGTGATCCGCGCGGTCGGCGCCGCGCTATCGGGGCTGGGCGTGGGCTGGGGCAAGCTGGAACGCAGCGGGCGGGTGAGCAATCCGGCGCTGGCCGAACAAGGCGCGTAATGCCGCCTCGGCAATAGAACCAAAGTGGTTTTACTTGCCACGACGGTAAGCGGAGCAGGCGCTACTCCTACACGAACAATTGCCATCGCCTTCGATCGTGGTGTTGAATTGTATCACAAAGTTTGAAACACCTGCGATTGCTTGATCGGGGGGGTAGATTCGTCATGCGCAAACTGGGACTTTTGCGGTATCTTGCGATCGCCGCTGCGTTCGCATCGCTGGTTCTGGTCGATGCCGGCACTTCGTTCGCGGCGCCCCCGCTGTCGGTTTACGGCAAGTTGCCCGGCTTTGAACGCGCCGCTCTTTCACCATCGGGAGCGCGCATTGCGCTGATCGGAATGGTGAACGAGCAGCGGATGCTGATCGTTGTCGACCAGCAGAACACGCTGCTGACGAAGATGGAAATCGGGCCCGACATCAAGGTCCGCAGCCTGGCATGGGCCGGCGACGCGATGGTCCTGATCGAACGCTCGAACACCGTTCGCCTGGGCGTCGACTTCACCACCGACAAGGCCGAACTGCATTCGATGACCGTCGTCTCGCTCGACGGCGCGAAATCGTGGAACGTGTTTGCGAAGAACCAGCAGGTGCAGGGCGGCATTCGAGGGTTTTACGGCGTCAACCAGCGCGGCGGAAAGTGGTACGGCGTCTTTGGCGGCATCACGCTCGACAGCGCCGGGGCAGGCTCCAACTACCTCGATTCGACCAAGCCGGTCCTTTACGAGGTCGATCTGCAAACCCAGGGGATTCGCAAGATCGCCAATCGGATCGAGGACCCGGACGATGATCGCGACTGGCTCGTCGGGCCCGACGGGAAAGTGAGCGCCAAGCTCGATACGATTGCATCGAGCGGCCGGTGGAGCATCGATACCGCCAGGAAATCGCATGTGGCGTCGGGTGTGCAAAAGCTTGGCGCAATCGGCCTCGTGGGTTTCGGAACCACGCCGGACACGTTCATCTATGCCGAGCGCGACCCCGAAGGCGCGGCCCGGTGGTACGAAACGCCGATAGCGGGTGGGACGGCCACCGAAATCCTCAAGGATGAAGACGTCAGCGGCAGCTTCTTCGATCATGTCACCGGCCAGTTGATCGGTTATCGGCTGGGCGGTGACGTTCCTGCCTACAAGTTCTTCGATCCGGTCAAGGCCAAGGCCGTCGCCGCCACGCAGAAGGCCTTTCCGGGTCACGCCGTCCATCTGATGGATTGGGATGACGCCTTCGACCGCCTGCTGGTGATGACCGAGGGCGATGGCGATCCGCAATCCTGGTATGTCGTCGACCTGAAGGCGCGCAAGGCCGATCCGATCGGCGTATCCTATACGATCGCGCCGGCCGATGTCGCGCCAACGAAGGTCATCCAATACAAGGCGGCCGACGGTACCGAAATCGCCGGCGTGCTCACCCTGCCCCCGGGCCGCGCGGCGAAGAACCTGCCGATCGTGGTGTTCCCGCACGGCGGCCCGACCGCGCGCGATTACCCTGGGTTCGACTGGTGGGCGCAAGCTTTCGCCTCGCGCGGCTATGCGGTGTTCCAGCCCAATTTCCGCGGATCATCGGGCTATGGCCCGGCGTTCGAGCGCGCCGGGCATGGCCAGTGGGGCCGCGCGATGCAGACCGACATTTCCGATGGCCTCGCGCAACTGGCCAAGGACGGCGTGGTCGATGCCAGGCGCGCGTGCATCATGGGCGCGAGCTATGGCGGTTATGCCGCGCTGGCCGGGGTGACCTTGCAACAGGGGCTTTACCGTTGCGCGGTCTCGGTTGCCGGCATCGGCGATGTCGCGAAGATGGTCCAGACCGACCTTACCGCCAGCGGCGACAACGCGATGATGCGGCGCGGATTGAAGGACGAAGTCGGCCTGGGGCACGATCTCAACCTGGTTTCCCCGATCCGCTTTGCCGCCAGGGCCGATGCGCCGATCCTGCTGATGCACGGCAAGGACGATACGGTGGTGCTTTACGACCAGAGCGCGAGCATGGCCGCCGCGCTGACCCGCGCGGGCAAGCCGGTGGAATTCGTGACGCTGCCGCAGACCGATCACTGGCTGACCAGAGGCGAGACCAGGCTGGCCATGCTCAACGCGGCGGTGGCGTTCGTGGAAAAGCACAATCCGCCCGATGCGGCGCGCTGATCCGGGCTGTCGGCCGTCGTTGTCGGGCCGGGGCGTGGGGCATTCCGGACAAATCGCGAGGCACCAGTCTGTGACCTTAATGTGACACTTCGGACGTGCCATCGTTCCTGCAAACGATTACCGCTTTTCCGACCGGCCCAAGATGCCTAGATCGGGCGACGCTAAACGCAACCATAAAAATACCATATCCTGGGGAGCCACGCATGAAGGTATCGTTCGGTCTGCGCGCCGTTCTTGGCGCTACAACCGCGGCTGCAGCATTGTTTGCTGCCAACCCTGCTTTCGCGCAGGCCGCGCCGCAGCAAACTGCGGCTGACGAGGCTTCGGCCCCTGCCGACAAGGACCAGATCGTGGTCATCGGCACGCGGCGGACCGATCGCTCGTCGACCAATTCGGCATCGCCGGTCGACATCATCAGCGCCAAGGAATTGGGGACCCAGGCGTCTTCGAACCTGCTCGATATCGTCAAGAACATCGTGCCTTCGTTCTATGTGCCCTCGAACGCGATCTCGGACGCTTCCAGCTTCGTCCACTCGCCTTCGCTGCGCGGCCTGTCGGCGGACGAAACACTCGTCATGCTCAACGGCAAGCGCTTGAACCGTTCGGCGCTGGTCCAGGTTTATTCGGGTGGTGACACCGGCCTCGGCTACGGTTCGCAAGGCGCGGACATCGGCTCGATCCCTTCGATCGCGATCAAGGCGATCCAGATCCTGCGTGACGGCGCCACCGCGCAATACGGCTCCGACGCGATTGCCGGCGTGATGAACTATGGCCTGCGCGACAACGACGGTGTCGAAGTCCAGGCGCGCTACGGCCAGTTCTTTCGCAACGGTGATGGCAAGAGCTACCAGATCTCTGCCAATGCCGGCCTCAAGATTGCCGATCGCGGCTTCATCAACGTTTCGGGCGAATACAACGATGACGGCCGAACCAGCCGCGGCGTGACCCGTCCCACCGCGTTGGCCTTTGCCGCGCAGAACCCCGGTTCGGTCGGCCAGTTGCCCTACTATCCGCTGCCCGCGCAGATCTGGGGCAATTCGCCCTCGCGCGGCTGGAAGATCCTCGTCAATTCCGAGATGGAGATCGCCGACAACGTCAAGTTCTACGTGATCGCCAACGCCTCGCGGAGCCACACCGAAGAAAGCTTCAACTATCGCGCCTCGACTGCCGCGGTCCTCGACTCGACCGGCTCGCGCTTCGTTCCGACCGGCACCCCGGGCGCGATCGTGCTGTGCCCGCGCAATTTCCTGAACTACAACGTCAAGGCAGGCCCCGACGCCAACGGCTGCAGCACCACGCAGGACCCCTATTTCCGCAATCTCTATCCGGCCGGTTTCACCCCGGTCTTCGTGGGCATTGTCCAGGAACTGTATGGCGTGGCCGGGATCAGGGGCGACCTTGGCAAGCTGACTTACGACCTTTCGGTCTCCAGCAGCCGCAACACGCTCGACTTGTCGATGTACAATTCGCTGAACACCGCGTTCAGCCCCAACAATCCGGCATCGAGCGCGCCCTTCAATGTGGCGACGCAGACCAAGTTCGACTTCGGCCGGCAGGCGCAGAAGGAAACCAACGCCAACCTCGACCTGACTTATCCGGTCGAAGTCGGCTTCGCCAAACCGATCACGCTGTCGGCCGGTTTCGAATACCGCAAGGAAACCTATCAGCTCGGCGTGTCGGACTTCCAGGCCTATGCGCAGGGCGGAGCTTCGGGCTACGGCGGGGTCAGCCCCAGCCAGGCGGGCAGTTTCAACCAGAGCAACGTGGCGTTCTATGGCGGCGCGGAAACCGACATCACCTCCAACTGGACGATCGGCGTTGCCGGCCGTTACGAGCACTACAACACCTTCGGCTCGGCCACGGTTGGCAAGATCAACACCCGGTATGAATTCGTACCCGGCTACGCGATCCGCGCCACGGTCGGCACCGGGTTCCACGCGCCATCGCCTGGCCAGCAGAACAACTCGACGCTGACCACCAACTTCGTGAACGGCAATTCGGTGCAGACCGGCACGTTCCCGATCGGCAGCGCAATCTCGCAGATCTTCGGCGCCAAGCCGCTGACGCCCGAGAAATCGACCAACTTCGGTGTCGGCTTCACCGCCAAGCCAATGCGGAACCTGTCGCTGACGGTCGATTACTACAACATCAAGGTGCGCAACCGCATCTTCATCTCGCAGCCGTTCCCGATCGTCGATGCAACGCACCCCGATGGCACAATCACCGCCGCCGACATTGCCAAGTTCCCGGTTCTTTCGACAGTCGGCATCGGCGGCCAGGTCAGCTATTTCACCAACGGCCTCAGCACGCTGACGCGCGGCGTGGACGTGGTGGCGACGTATTCGTCGCCGCTGGCGGGTGGCAATCTCAACCTGACGCTGGCCTACAACCACAACAACAACAAGGTCACCTCGGCGAACGCCAACGTGATCGGTGCCGCGCAGGTTGCCAACATCCGCAACCTGGCACCGCATGACGTGGCACACTTCACCGCCAACTACGGGACCGGCAGTTGGTCGTTCACGGCGCGTGAAAACTACTATGGCTCGTGGGTCAACGCCACCGACTACGGGCTGGCTGCCAATGGCCAGCCGCTCCAGGTGTTCGGCGCGAAGGGGACCACCGACCTCGACGTGACTTACACTTTCGCCAAGCAGTTCGCGATCACGGTGGGCGCGAACAACGTGTTCAACTCGTTCCCCGACAAGCTCAATTCGAACTCGCAGACGATCTACAAGATCACCGGCGGCGGCGGGGATGGCCAGGTCTATCCGCGCAACGGCGGCCCCTTCGGCTTGAACGGCGGGTTCTGGTATGTCCGGCTGAAGGTGAACTATTGATCGCCTGATCCATTAACCAACCATGTGCGGCCCGTATCGTCTTTTGCCGATACGGGCCGTTTTGGCATGAAGGCACACCCTGAAGGCACCCATGGCCCCGTCTACTTATCGCATCGCCACGATCGACGATCTCCCCGCGCTACGGCACGTGATCGCCCGCGCCATAGCCGAACTGCAGGCAGATTTCCTGACCCCGGCGCAAGTTGCGGCCAGCGCGCTGACCATGGGGCTCGATACGCAATTGATCCGCGACGGCACGTATTTCATCATCGAGCGCGATGCCCAAATCGCCGGCTGCGGTGGCTGGAGTTTTCGCTCCACGCTTTATGGCGGGGATGACAGCATCGTCACGCGTGAACCTGAACAGCTCAATCCGGCAACCGATGCAGCGCGGGTGCGCGCGATGTACACCCACCCGGACCATACGCGCTGCGGCATCGGTCGCCAGATCCTTGGCTTGTGCGAGGAGGCCGCGCGCGCAGCGGGCTTCCACAAGACCGAAATGATGGCGACCCTGGCTGGCGAACCGCTTTATCGAGCATGTGGCTATCTCCCGATCGAGCAGGTCATGTCTGCACCGATCGACGGGATCAGCGTGCCGCTCATCCGCATGGGCAAGCAGTTGACCGCTTAACCGGGCAACAGTCCCCGCGGCAGCCGCAACGTGGCGATCAGCCCGTCCTCGCCGCCCAGCACCAACGTACCGCCGTGAAGCCGGGCCACGGCGTCGACGATGGCCAGCCCCAGCCCTCCACCCGGCCGGGTGCGGGCGTTGTCGAGGCGGGTGAAGCGTTCAACGGCACGACTGCGGTCGATTTCCGCGATGCCGGGGCCATCATCGCGCACGGTGATTTCCGCCCAGGCGCCCGCCTGCGCGGTCGACACCACGATGCGCTGGCCGCCATATTTCAATGCGTTGTCGATCAGGTTGGCCAGGCTGCGCGAGACCAGTTCGCGGTCTACCGGCGCGGTCACGGGGCGCGTGGCAGCTTCGAGCCGCACGCCGGATTGTTCGGCCAGCGGTTCGTACAATTCGACCAGATCTTCGGCGATCAGCGCCAGATCGGTGGCCACGCGCCGGTCGGTCACGGCACCGCCTTCGACGCGCGCCAGTTCCAGCGCTGTTTCGAGCATCGTGCGCAACGCATCGGCATCGGTGCGCGCGGCTGCCAGCGCTTCGCGTGCGTGCTCTGTATCACTTGCTGCCATTGCAGTGTCGAGCGCCGCGGTCAGCCGCGCGACCGGTGAGCGCAAATCGTGCGCCAGCGCGCCCGAAACCGAACGCAATTCGCTGACCAGCCGATCGATCCGTTCGGCCATGCGGTTCATCTGGTCGCGCAATTCGTCGAAACCATCTCCGCGCGAATGCGGGGGAACGCGCGCGGTGAAGTCGCCCGCCGCCAGCTTCCGCGCGGTTTCAGCCAGTTCGCGCGTGCGCCGGTCGAGCGCCAGCCCGAGCACCAGCGCGCTGACGAGCGCGAGCGTCACCGATACCGCGATGGTGATCCCGGTGGCCTCGGTAAACGCCACGTTGAAGCGCCGCTCGCCCGTGATCACCGCGCCAACGATCAGCGTACCGCCATCGGGAAGCCTGCGCGCAGTCGCCACGCCCGACAACGGTTCGGCGGCCCGGGCACGGCGGATTTCGACCAAGTGCGGCGCGGCCGAAGCGCTGATGCGCGGCAGGTGCAACACGTTGAGCAGCAGCGGTGCCGCGCCGGGCGATGTTCGCGCCGCCGTAAGCGCCATGAACACGTCGGTATCGTCGTCGCGCGCCGTCATCTGCTCGACCAGTTCGGCGCGGCCGCCGTCATAATAGGCTTCGATCAGCGCATCGCGCAGCAGCGCCACGTCGTGCTTGCGCTCGTCCCGCGCGGCTCCGATCAGCGTCGAGTGCAGGAACAGGATCGCCCCAGCGCCGGCCAGCAATTGCAGTGCGAACACCGCCAGAACCAGCCGCGCCACGGTTGACGACAGGCGCGGCAACACGGCCCTAGTCTGCCGCAAGGCGATAGCCCGCGCCGCGAATGGTATGGAACAGCACGGCAGGTTCGCCATCGTCGATCTTGCGGCGCAAGCGGCTGATGTGGACATCGATCACGTTGGTGCCGGGATCGAAGTGGTAATCCCACACCGCTTCGAGCAGCATCGTGCGCGTGACCACTTCGCCCTGGTGCAGCATCAGGTATTCGAGCAGGCGGAATTCGCGCGGCTGGAGCAGGATCTTGCGCCCGCCCGGTCCGTGGCCGCGCTTCACCTGCCGCGCCAGCCGGTCGAGCTCGAGGTCTCCGCAGCGCAGCACCGGTTCGACCGCGCGCGAACCCGTGGTGCGGCGGCGGAGCAGCGCCTGCACGCGCGCCAGCAATTCGGCGAACGCGAAGGGCTTGCCGAGATAATCGTCAGCGCCCGCGGTCAGCCCGGCGATGCGATCGTCGGTGGCAGCCAGCGCCGAGAGCATGATGACGGGTGTGTGGACATCGGCCGCGCGCAGCGCCTTCAGCAGCGCGATCCCGTCCATCCCCGGCAACATGCGATCGAGCACCACCGCGTCGAACTGGCTGTCGGTTGCCAGGAACAGCCCGTCGCGGCCATTGTCGGCGCGATCGACGGTGAAGCCTTCCTCGCGCAGGCCTTGCGCGACGTAATCGGCCAGCCGCGCATCGTCATCGATTACCAGGATGCGTCCGGCCACTCTTGCGCCCACAAAGCTCGCGCAGCCCCGTGCTGCGTATAGTGTTGGGGGTCTAGCCGTTCAGCGCGTCGTGCGCAAAGGAGCCATCGATCAGGAGCAACACGCGGGGGTATCCACGCCTCAGGTTCGATCGAAGGATGGCCGATCGAAGGATGGCCGGTTGAACAGCGCCGACCACCGCGCCGCGTTCCGCCTTGCGGAGGCATGCCGGACCGAGGCCTGCAAGGCCGCATCGAACCCGGCTCCAAAGTCGTTCGCAGCCTCGTTTGGGGCCGTGCACGGCGCCAACGGGGGGCGATTGGCGCCGAACAACGCGGCTGCGACGATGAAGCTGGACGATTGTGTCACTTGCAGTCTCCGGAGCGGGCGCGATGGTCTGCGCCGTTCGAGAAACCTGATGCACTGTGCCGGGCTGCAGATCATGGCTCAAATCTGGATTGATTCTGAAAAGTTACGTACGTTCGTCACAATCGCGTTTCCACGGTGGCCCCCGGGAGCTTCCCACTGCGCAAAACCATGGTATGCGATGCCTGTAAGCATGGGGGCGCGTGAGTTTGCAATGATTTCGGACGGGCCGGACTCTGCGGGATCGAACTCACCCGATCGCCCGGCCTCGGCGAAGGGCCCGATCGCGTTGGGCCCGATCGCGTTTGGCCAATTCGTGCTCGATCTTGCCGATGCGCGGCTGACCGGGCCTGACGGTCCGGTCGCGGTAGGCAACAAGGCACTGCGCGTGCTGGCCACGCTGGTGGCAGCGCATGGACGGTTGCTCACCAAGGACATGCTGTTCGACCAGGTGTGGGAAGGCGTGATCGTATCAGACGCCGCGCTCACGTCGGTGATCAAGGAACTGCGCCGCGCGCTGGGCGATGATCCCAAGCAGCCGCGCTTTATCGAAAGCGTCTACGGCAAGGGTTACCGTTTTCTCGCCGCACCCACAGCGGCCCCGTTCCAGTCCCAAGGCGCCCAGCCCCAAGCCGAACGGTTCCAAGCCGAACGGCCCGAGCTGGCAAGCGTAACGTCCACCAATCTTCCGCCCGAAGACGCGCCGTTGATCGGCCGCAAGGCAGAGCTTGAAACGCTCGATACGTTGCTGGACAACGCCGGCGGCCTGGTCACCATCGTGGGCTCGGGCGGCATGGGCAAGACCCGGCTGGCGCTGGCAGCAGCGCGGCTCCGCCTCGGCAAGCAGCGCGACGGAGTGTGGCTGGTGGAACTGGCGCGCATTGTAGAAGCGCGCGACGTCGTTTATCGCGTGGCCGAAGCAATCGGCATCGTGCTGGGCTCCGAGGGCGAAACCATGCCCGCGCTGACCGAACGGTTGCGCCGCCGCGAGTGCCTGATCGTGCTCGACAACTGCGAACATGTGATCGATGGCGCTGCCGCATTGGCGACCGCGATCCGCGCTGCTGCACCCGGTGTCACCGTGTTGGCAACATCGCAAGCAGCGCTGGGCGTGGTGGGCGAACACATCATAGCACTCGAACCGCTCGATCGGCGCGATGCCACCGCGCTGTTCCTGGTGCGGGTCAGTGCCACCGACCCCGCCTTTGCGGCCGCCGCCAACGACGATCCCGCAATTCCGCGTATCTGCGACACGCTCGACAGGTTGCCGCTGGCGATCGAAATGGCGGCTGCGCGTGCACCCGCGCTGGGCTGCGCGGCCTTGCTCGAACGGCTGGGCGCCAATTTCGACACCGAAGCCGACACCAGAATGGCAGGGCGGTTTGCGGTGCTGACGCGCGGGTCACGTGATGCACCGCCGCGCCACCGCACGCTTTACGCCACGCTGGCGTGGAGCCATGGCCTGCTCGGACCCGAGGAAGCCACGGTGTTCCGCCGGCTGGCGGTGTTTGGCGGGGCCTTTCCGCTCGATGCGGCGGTAGCGGTGGCAGGGCTGAGCGACGAAGCTATGTCCGAAATGGCGGTGCTCGATGCGCTCGATGTGCTGGTCGCGCGGTCACTGCTCGTGCGGCAGCGTAGCGGTGGAGCGGCCGGCCGGCCGGGCGAAGTGCGCTATGTCCTGCTCGAAACGATGCGTGCGTTCGCGCGCGAACGGCTGGTCGAAGCGGGCGAACACCAAGCCGCGCACCGTGCCCATGCCGTTTGGTATGCCGCTGCGGCTGAACCGATCTGGGCCGATTTCTGCGGCGATGTCAGCGACGTGGAGCTGGAACGCCGGCACCGTGAAAACATCGACAATGTATTCGCCGCGGTGCGCTGGAGCTACGCGCCGGGCGGTGATCCCGAACTGGGCCATATTGCGGTGGCACAGTCTGCGGCGATGTGGAGCGATCGGCTGCTGTACCGCCGGCTGGGTGTGGCACTTGCACGGATCGGTCCGCAGACCCCCCCCGCTATCCGGGCGCGATTGCTGGGTTCGCGCGCGCACGTGCTGATGCGGATGCGCCCGCTCGAAGCGGTCAAGTTCGCCGATGAAGCAGTGATTGCGGCGCGCGCCACCACCAATGATCCGTGGACGTTGATCGACGTGCTGTGTTCGAAGGGCTTCGCGCTGTGGTCGATCGGCCGTGCCGAGGAAGCGAGCGCGGTGGCCGAAGACATCGCCGCGATCCTGCCGGTCGACGTGCCGTCGCGGATCGGCGGCCTGGGGCTGGGATTGATCGCCTGCACCACCTTCAGCCGCGATGGGCTGGACGCCGCGCGCCCGATCTTCGCGCGTGCGGTGGCGATGCTGCGCGCGATCGGCGCGCACGGGCTTGCCACGTTCTGGGCCGCGACCGCGCTGCGCTTCGAAGCGACAGCGCCGCTCGACGCGCAGATCGACGATTGGCGCGCTCTTTTGGCCGGCATCACGCTTGGCGACATGTATGCCGACATAATGGTCGCGGCCGCCTCGGTCGAGCTGGTGTCGCGGCTGGCAATGCGTGGCCGCCCGGCCGACCTGGCCGAAGCGCAAGCGCTGACCGCGCGTGCGTTCCGGCAAGGCGCGATGGCGTTCGAATACCGGTTTTTCGTGGCGTCCGCGCTGGTGGCATTGCGCAGCGGCCGGGCCGAAGACGGCGCGCGGCTGCTCGGCCATGCGCGGGCCTCGCGCGCGCAGAGCGGCGAAAGCGCGATGGCCGAGCCCGCCTTCGACGCAGCCGACGCGCTGGCCGCGCAGATGCTGCCCGCCGAAACGCGCAAGGTGCTCGAACAACTGGGCGCGCGGATGAGCGATGCCGATGCGACCGCGCTGGCGCTGTCGCCGTCCGAACCCCGCCTGCCAGCCGGAGCCGCTGCATGAGCCCACATGATTCGATTTCCGTGGTTTCGATCAAAGTCAGCCAGGGGTGCGAAATGGCGCGCTGGCTGCTGCAACGCGGCGGGCTGTCGTTTGTCGAGGAGTTCCAGGCGCCGCTGCTCCACGTGATTGCGACGCGCGCGGCCGGCGGAGGCAACGAAGCGCCGGTGCTGGTGATCGAAAGCGGTGGCGCAAAGGCCGCGTTCGGCACGCTTCCCACCATTATCGATGCAATAGATGGGCTATGCCCCGCCGGCGCCAAGGTATACGGTGAAACCGAAGCCGAGCGGGTGGCGGGCAAGGCGTTCATCGCCAAAGTCGTGCCGCTGTTCGGGCCGTGGATGCGACAGTACCCGTATTTCTGGATCCTCAAGGACCCGCCGCTGATGAAGCCGCTGGCAACCGCGGGCGTGCCGTGGTGGCAGCGACTGCTGGTGCTGTGGTTCTACCCGCTGTGGGCGTGGCTGCTGCGCAAGGGGCTGGGCATCGATACGCAAACCGTGGCCGCCGCGCCGGCGCAGATCCAACACGCGCTCGACACCATCGCACTGGAACTCGCGGCGCGCGGCACGCCCTTCTTTGGCGGAGAAAAGCCAAACGGGCTCGACCTGGTGGTGGCCGCGCTGATGAGCCCGGCCACGTTCCCCCCGCAATTCGGCGGAATTCTGCCTCCGGCCGAGGCTTTGCCGCCAACCTTGCGCGATTTCGTGCTGCGGATGCGCGCGAAGCCGGGCGGGCACTATGGCCTCAAGGTCTATGACGTCGCCCGCGCCTGCTGATCCTGCGGCTGGTTGCGATTTCGTAACCCCTCCGGATGGCGGGGGCGCAATCGCCTTGCTGCTCAAAAGCCGGCTTCTGGCCTGGTGGGCGGCGCGGATTCTGGCGTGGATCGGGCGGCGGATCGGCCATCCGCTGAGCGTGAAGGGCACGGTGCTGGTGATCCGCCACGCCGATGCGCGCGAGGTACTCGATCGCGATCTCGATTTCCACGTCGGCGCGGTCAATGGCCCGCGCATGGATGGCATCGGCTTTCACTTCGTGCTGGGCATGGACCGCGCGCCCGAACTGGTTGCCGAACGCGAAGTGCTATACCAGGCGCTGGGGCGGGTCGACATGGCGGCGCTGGTGGCGCGTGCGCAGGCTGATACCGACGCCAGGCTGGCGGGCTGTGGCGGATCGATCGACGTGGTGGAAGACTACGCCCGCCAGGTTGCCGCAGGCACCGCCAGCGCGCTGTTCGGGATTGCGCCCGCTGATCATGCACGGTTCTGCGATGCCTCGCGCGCGATCTTCTACCACTGCTTCCTCAACCTTGCGGGCGACAAGGCGATCGAGGCGCGCGGTGTGGCCGCTGCGCACGCGCTGTCGGGCTGGCTCGATGCAGAGATCACGCGCCGGATCGCCGCGAACGAATTTGGCCACGACATGATGGGGCAATTGCTGCGGGCGGGCGCCAGCCCCGATCTCACCCGCCGTACGCTGGGCGGAATGCTGGTCGGCTCGATCGACACCACCGCCAGCGCCGTCGCCAAGATCATGGTGGTGCTGATGCGCGATCCGGTCATGCGCGCCGCCGCCACGCGCAATGCGAACGAACGCTACCTCATGTACGGCTGGTGCCAGGAAGCGCTGCGCCGCTGGGCGCACGTGCCGATGTTGGGCCGGCAGGCGGCGCAGGATTGCGCGCTGACGGGGGTGCCGATCAAGGCCGGCGCCAAGGTCATCCTGCTCAGCCAGGCAGCGATGCTCGATCCCGACGCCTTTCCCGCGCCAACCGAGATGCACCCGACGCGGCCCAACGCAGGCTACCTCCACTTCGGCGCGGGGCTGCACCCGTGCGCAGGACGTGATGTCAACCAATGGCAGATTCCGATGCTGGTCGGCGCGCTGCTCAAGCGGGGGCCAAAAGCGATGGGCAAGATGGCCTGGGCCGGACCCTTCCCCGCGCATATGCCGCTGACGCTCGGCGGAGACGCGAAATGACGCACGCGCTCGTCACGATCGTCGCGCCGCTTTCGCCCGACCGGATCGGCAAGGCCAACCACATGATCGACGCGCTGGGCAATCCCGCGCGCGAAGAACTCAAGGCCGCGCTCGATGCCGCGATCGATTCCGACGGTTCGGCCACGCATTTCGCCAGTTTCCACGCGCTGCCCAGCTTCACAGCCGGCCGTGCGCATCTGATCCTCGAATTTTCCGCCGACGGCACGCCCGCGCAAGCCATCGCGCGATTGGCCGATGCGATCGGCGCTCACCTGCAGCCGATCTTCACGCTGGCGAGCGACTGGAGCGGCGGCAACCTCGCGGCTTACCTTGCCGATCACACGATCCCGTCGGGCTTTACCTACGGCAAGCCGGCGGGGATCGGCCACGTCGGTTCGCCGGGGCTGTCGGTCGGGCTGATCCGCGACGAAGACGCGCTGGCGTTGGAGGCGCGCAAGCTGCTTGCGGCGCAAGGCCCCGGCATCGCCCCGATGGCGCGGCTGGTCGCGGTGCGCGATGCGTTGCAGGCGCAGTTCCCCGCGCTGCTGGCCGATACGCCGCCCGCGCCGCCAGCCAAGCTGCTATCGATCCCTGCCGCCGGTCTCAAGCGCCTGCCCAACCTGATCACGACCTTCCTGTGGCCGCTGGCGATCCCGCTGTTGCTGTGGATCGCCGCTTGCGGGGCCTTCGCCGCGATGCACCAGCGCCCCTTCGGCCCGCCAACCCATCCGTTGCTGCAAGCACTGCATGGCGCCTGGACCGGGCTTGCAACGGGTCTGCCGTGGGTGCTGCTGGTGGTGATCGCGGTGTACTTGCGGCTGCGCTGGCTCGAATCGCTCGACTGGGTGAGCGAGCGTTTCCCCACCCAGCACGTCGAGGCCGAAATGGCCGCGCGCGAGAACCATTGCGCGCAGAACCACATGGTCTCGATCACCCGGCTCAAACCCGGGCTGGTCCGGCGGATCACGATCCGGCTGGGGTTCTGGGCGATCGCGCAAGTGGGTTCGCTGGCCTATCGGCCGGGATATCTCGGCCCGATAGGCACGATCCATTTCGCGCGCTGGATCACCGTGCCCGGCACGCGCGATTTGATCTTTTTTTCCAATTATGGAGGCAGTTGGCAGGCCTACCTCGAAGATTTCATCACGCTGGCGCATTACGGACTGACTGCGGCGTGGAGCAACACCGTGGGATTCCCGCGCACCTCCAACCTGTTCCTGCAAGGCGCCACCGATGCCGATCGGTTCAAGCGCTATGCCCGCAAATCGATGCTGCCCACGCGGTTCTGGTACAGCGCCTACCCCGAGATCGACACCGACATGATCCGCGCCAACGCCGCGATCCGGCGCGGGCTTGTCGGCGCGATGAGCGAGGACGATGCGATCGCCTGGCTCAGCCGCTTCGGATCGGCGACACGCCCCGCAACGCAGATGGTGACTGACGAGGTCCAGAGCCTGGTGTTCGGCGGCATGGGTTTCCTGCCCGCCGCACGGATGACGCTGTGGCAGTTGTCTGCCGATCGATCGCAAGCGCAAGCATTCTTCGCCGAAGTTGCCCAGCACGTGGCTTTCGATGACGGACGGCGGCTGGCCGACGACGCCGAAGCGGTGGTTCAGCTTGCGATTTCGGCGCGGGGTTTTCGCGCGCTCGGCTTGCCCGAGGCGGCGATGGCAAGCTTCCCGCCGCCCTTCACGCAAGGGATGTCGGCGCCTGCCCGCGCGCGCATCCTGGGCGATGCGGGCGATGACGCCCCCTACCAATGGTGGTGGGGCGGCCAGGGCGAGCCGCACCTGGCGTTGATCGTGCTCGGTCGCAGCGTGGAGGCGTGTGACGCGCTCGAAGCCGCGCTGACCTCCGCCGCAGCCCAGCACGGCGCAGCGATGACTTACCGCTTGCCGATGGAAAACTACGATCCGGGCGACAACCGCGAACCGTTCGGCTTTGTCGACGGCATCTCGCAACCAGTGATCCGCGGCACTTACAAGGGATCTACGCGGGGCGATCCGCTGCACCTGGTCGAACCGGGCGAATTCATCCTGGGCTACCCCGACAATCGCGGGGAATCGCCGCCAGGCCCGTCGGTTTCGGCCGGGCTCGATCCGGCGGGCAAACTGCCCGTGCGCGGGTCCGACCCCACGCTCTCGACCGCAACGATCAACCACCCGCGCGAAATCGGCCGCAACGGCAGTTATCTTGTGATCCGCCATCTCGAACAGGACCCCGAGGCATTCAACGGATATTGCGCGCAGGAGGCCGACGCGCTCAAGAACCGCCTGCCCGCGCCCTATCTGGTCGATGAGGAGTTCATTGCCGCCAAGCTGCTTGGCCGCTGGCGCAATGGCGCGCCGATCGTGCGCGCGCCTTATTCGGACACCGTCTCGCGCGCGCAATCAATCGCGGCGCACAACCAGGGTGCGCCCAAAGACGCGCACATCACTTTCGCCAACAATTTCCTGCTCGGCGAGGAAGACCCCGAAGGACTGCGCTGCCCGTTCGGCGCGCATATCCGCCGCGCCAACCCGCGCGACAGTCTCAACCCCGGGTCGACCGATCAGGTGGCGATCTCGAACCGCCACCGCATCCTGCGCGTGGGGCGCAAGTATTCAGCCGAAGTTTCGCCCAGCGGCAAGCCAGGGCTCGTGTTCCTGTGCCTTAACGCCGATATCGAGCGGCAGTTCGAATTCATTCAGAAAACCTGGATCCAGGGCAATGTCATCTCGCTAACTTGCCCGATCAGCCTGAAGGGCGAAACCGATCCGCTGTTGGGCAGCGGCAACAGTAGCGGATACACGATGCCAAGCCACGATGGGTTGATCCGGCTTGCGCCGCCGCTGCGCTTCGTGACCGTGCGAGGCGGCGGCTATTTCTTCATGGCCGGACGCAGCCTGATCGCGTGGTTGGCCTTACCCCGCAGCGATGCGCCGATTGTGCCGACAAAGCCTCCGGGAACGCCTACCTCTGTTACGAGTTTGTAGGGCGCTGTGACGGTTTAATACAAATATCCGGCTTGCCGCACCGCAACAAACACGTCCAAGGCGACACCTTCGGCCGGCGCCAGGCGGGCAGCCGAAACAGCCATGCGAAATCAGCGCCACCTGGAACCTGCGATAGCCCGTGGAGCACGATTTGGAAGACCCCGTTTCCCACCCCGATCCGCGCCACGCTGATGCCCCGATCGTCCCGACTTACGAAACTGTTCAGCCAGATCACCGCAAGCGGCGCTGGCTGTGGATCGTCCTGATCGTGGTCGGGCTCGTTGCGGCGGCATTGGTCGCGCAGTGGTTTGCATCGGGCAGCGGCAAGGACCAGCAGCGTGGGCGCCCACCCGCCGCCATTGCCATCACCAAGGTCACGAGCACCAACGTGCCGGTTTCGCTGACCGCGCTGGGTACGGTCACCCCGGTGGTCAACGCCACGGTTCGCGCACAGCTTGCGGGCACGATCTTCAGCATCGGATTCCGCGAAGGCCAGATCGTGAGCCGAGGCCAGGTGATCGCGCAAATCGATCCGCGCCCCTATCAGCTTGCCCTGGCGCAAGCCGAAGCGAACCTCGCGCGCGACAACGCCACGTTGAATGCCGCGCGGGTCGATCTCAACCGTTACCGCACGCTGTTGTCGCAGGATTCGATCGCGCGGCAGCAAGTCGATACGCAAGCCGCCACCGTCGGCCAGTTGACCGGCACAACCGGGGCTGATCGCGCCGCGATCGGGACAGCGCGGCTCAACCTGGCGTACACTTCAGTCAAGAGCCCGATCACCGGGCGGATCGGCTTGCGCCAGGTCGATATCGGCAATTATGTCAGCCCGGGTGACGCCACCGGCATCGCCGTGGTCACGCAGACCGACCCGATCGACGTCACGTTCTCGCTCCCGCAAGCACAATTGGCGCAAGTGCAGGCGCGCATCGGGGCCAATGGTCAAAATCTGGGTGGCGGCGGCTTGCCCGTGATCGCGCTCGACCAGTCGACCGGCACGCAGATCGCCACGGGCACGCTGCTGACATTCGACAATCAGATCGACGCGACAACCGGCACGGTCAAGGCCAAGGCGCGCTTTACCAACGGTGGCGGGCGGCTGTTCCCCAACCAGTTCGTCAATGTTTCGATGCTGGTCAACACGCTGCAAAGCGCGCTGGTGGTGCCGGTCAGCGCGGTGCGCCACGGCGCTCCGGGCGATTTCGTATTCCTGTATCAACCCGATCACACCGTGAAGCTGCAAGTGGTCAAGACCGGGCCGATCGTGGGCCAGCAGGTCGCGATCCTTGCCGGCGTGAAGCAGGGCGATACCGTGGTGACCGCGGGCGCCGACGGGCTCGAAGATGGCGCCAAAGTGCGCTTGCCCGGTGAAGCCGGCGGTGCCGGCGGACGTGGTACGGGCGCGGGCGGAAAGGGCGCGGACGGAAAAACCGGGGGCGGGCGTCGGGGCCAGAAGTCGGCGCAATGAGCGACGTGGCAGCGCCGCCCTCAGGCGAGCCGGATCGCGACGTCATCGCCGAGAGCGGCGGGCCTTCGCGGCCGTTCATTCTGCGCCCGGTGGCGACCACGCTGCTGATGGTCGCGATCCTGCTCGCGGGGTTGATCGCCTACCGCAGCCTGCCGCTTTCGGCGCTGCCGCAAGTCGATTACCCGACGATCCAGATCCGCACGCTCTATCCCGGCGCCAGCCCCGACGTGATGGCGCTGACCGTGACCGCGCCGCTGGAACGCCAGTTCGGGCAGATGCCGGGCCTGACGCGCATGACCTCGGCCAGCTCGGCTGGCGCGTCAGTGATCACGCTGCAATTCAACCTCAACCTCCAGCTCGACGTGGCCGAGCAGGAAGTCCAGGCCGCGATCAACGCCGCCAATACGCTGCTGCCCGCAGACCTGCCCGCGCCGCCGATCTATGCCAAGGTCAACCCGGCCGATACGCCGGTGCTGACGCTGGGCGTCAGTTCGACCACGCGGCCGCTGGGTGAAGTCGAAGCGATCGTCGAGCGGCAGTTCGCCAACAAGATCGGGCAGGTTTCGGGCGTCGGGCTGGTGTCGATCTCGGGCGGGCAGCGGCCGGCGGTGCGCATCCAGGCCAATGTGCCGGCGCTGGCGGCGCGCGGATTGTCGCTCGAAACGATCCGCTCCACGATCGGCTCGGCCAATGCCAACGCCGCCAAGGGCAGCTTCGACGGCCCGACCAAAAGCTGGACGATCGACGCCAACGATCAGCTTCGCAGCGCCGCCGAATACGCCAGCCTGGTGCTGACGTACCAGAACGGCGCGCCGGTGCGGCTGTCCGACGTGGCCACCGTGGTCGATTCGACCGAGAACACCCGGCTCGCCTCGTGGATGAACGACAAGCCCGCGGTGATCATCGACGTGCAGCGCCAACCGGGCGCCAACGTGATCGGTACGGTCGATGCGATCAAGGCTGACCTGCCCGATCTCGAAAAGCAATTGCCCGCCGACGTCCACGTCACTCTGCTGACCGATCGCACCGAGGGCATTCGTTCGTCGGTCTCTGACGTCGAATTCGAACTGGTGCTGGCGGTGCTGCTGGTGACGGCCGCGATCTTCCTGTTCCTGGGATCGGTACGCGCCACCGTGGTCGCCTCGATCGCGGTGCCGCTCTCGCTCGTGGGCGCGTTCGGCGCGATGTGGGCGCTGGGATACTCGATCAACAACCTGACCTTGATGGCCTTGACGATCGCCTCGGGCTTCGTGGTCGACGATGCAATCGTGGTGCTGGAAAACATCCAGCGGCACATCGAAGACGGCATGAAGCCATTCGAAGCCGCGCTGAAGGGCGCGAGCGAGATCGGCTTCACGATCGTCAGCCTGACGGTCAGCCTGATCGCGGTGCTGATCCCGCTGCTGTTCATGGGAGACGTGGTCGGGCGGCTGTTCCGCGAATTCGCGGTGACGCTGGCGGCTACGATCCTGCTTTCTGCGGTGGTTGCGCTGACGCTGGTGCCGATGCTGGCGGCGCGGTGGTTGAAGCCGCACGGGCAGGAGAAGGAATCGAAGATCGCCGGTTATGCGATGCGCACGTTCGATGGCATCGCGCACCGTTACGAGCGCGGGCTGGAATGGGTGCTGGCGCGGCAGACGCTGACTTTGCTGGTGTTTGCGGGCACGCTCGCGGTTACAGCCTTCCTGTTCTGGGCGATCCCCAAGGAGCTGTTTCCCGAGCAGGACACCGGCCAGATCGTCGCCGCCACCGTCACCACGCAAGACACCGGCTTCGCGCCGATGGCGGCCAAGCAGCAGCAGATCGCGCAAGCCTTGCTGGGCGATCCCTCGGTGGTCAGCGTATCGTCGAGCATCGGCGTGGATGGGCAGAACCCCACACTCAACCAGGGCCGCATCGCGATCAACCTCAAGCCGGTGGCGGATCGTCCCAGGCTGTCGAGCGTGGTCGATGGGTTGCGCAAGCGCGTTGCCAATGTGGCGGGCGTGCAAGTGTTCTTCGCGCCGGTGCAGGATCTGACGATCGACACCGAATCGGGCATCACCGCTTATCGCTTCGCGTTGCAAGGCGCTGACCAGAACACGGTCAACACCTGGGGCGCGAAGCTGGCAGATGCGCTCAAGGGGCGCAGCGAACTGGCCGATGTTTCAGCCAACGGGCTTGGCCAGGGCGCGGCGATCTTCATTGACATCAACCGCGATGCGGCCGCGCGGCTGGGCTTGTCCGCGCTGGCGATCGACAACGCGCTGTATGACGCCTTCGGGCAGCGTATCGTCTCGACCATCTACACCCAGTCGAGCCAGAACCGTGTGATCCTGGAAGCACTGCCGGGCATGCTGACCGGCCCGCAAGGGCTGGACCAGCTTTACATCCCGGTGAGCGGTGCGGCGACGGGGGTGAAGGCGGTGCCGCTGTCGGCAGTGGCCACCGTGCGACAGGGCACTGCGCCGCTGGTGGTCAGCCGCGCGGGTCAGTTCCCGGCGGCCACGATCGGCTTCAACCTCTCACCCGGCACCTCGCTCGGCGCAGCGGTGACGGCGATCGAGGAGACCGAAGCGCAGATCGGCGTTCCGGCAGCGATCAGCACTAACTTCTCGGGTGCGGCAAGCGCGTTCCGGTCCTCGCTGGCGAATGAATTCTGGCTGATCCTGGCGGCGATCGTGGTGGTCTATATCGTGCTGGGGGTGCTGTATGAAAGCTTCGTCCACCCGGTCACGATCCTGTCCACGCTGCCGTCTGCCGGGGTGGGTGCGCTGCTGTTCCTGGCGCTGACCGGCTGGGGGCTGGGCGTGATCGGGATCATCGGCATCGTGCTGCTGATCGGCATCGTCAAGAAGAACGCGATCATGATGATCGACTTCGCGCTCCAGGCCATGCGCGATGACGGCATGCCGGCCCCGCAAGCCATCCGGCAAGCGGCGCTGATGCGCTTCCGCCCGATCATGATGACCACCTTCGCCGCGCTGTTCGCCGCGCTGCCGCTGATCTTCGGGATGGGCATGGGCCATGAATTGCGCCAGCCGCTGGGCATCGCCATCGCGGGCGGGTTGATCGTCAGCCAGGCGCTGACGCTGTTCACCACGCCGGTGATCTTCCTGCTGTTCGAGGACTGGCGCGAACGCCGGCTGGCAAAGCGCGAAGCAGCGCACCCGACGCTGCCCGCACCAGCGTGAACCTTTCCGGCGCCTTCATCCGCCGCCCGGTCGGTACCATCCTGCTGACGATCGGGCTGGCACTGGCTGGGATCGGCGCGTTCTTCCGCCTGCCGGTCGCGCCGCTGCCGCAAGTCGATATTCCCACCATCGCGGTCCAGGCCAACTTGCCTGGCGCCAGCCCGCAGACGATGGCGGCCACCGTTGCCGCCCCATTGGAGCACCGGCTCGGCACGATCGCGGGGGTGACCGAAATGTCGTCGCGATCGGGCGTGGGATCGGCGCAAGTCGTGCTCCAGTTCGACTTGTCGCGCGATGTCGACGGCGCCGCGCGCGATGTGCAGGCGGCAATCAACGCCGCGCGTGCCGACTTGCCGGCCAGTCTCAAGACCAACCCCAGCTACCGCAAGTTCAACCCGGCCGACGCGCCGATCGAAATCCTGACGCTGACTTCGTCCACGCGCACCCCGTCCGAAGTCTACAACGAAGTCTCGAACATCGTGCAGCAAGCGCTGCTCCAGGTCTCGGGCGTGGGCAACGTCGAACTGGGCGGCGCAGCGCTGCCTTCGGTGCGGGTGGAGGTCGATCCCACCGCGATCTCGCGCTACGGCATCAGCCTTGAGGACGTGCGCACCTCGCTCCAATCGGCCAGCGCCAACCGCCCGCGCGGGGTGATCGACGGCTCCAGCGGTTCTTGGGGCGACGGTGTTGCCGGACGCCCCGGCGGATCGGCTTTCCAGATCTATACCAACCAGGCCGGGCTCCACGCCGCCGATTATCGCGACGCGGTAATCGCCTATCGCGGCGGCGCGGTGGTGCGCTTGTCCGATGTGGCGCAAGTGGTCGACGGGCCCGAGGACGTGCGCACGATGGGTCTGTTCAACGGCCAGCGCGCGGTGCCGATCATCATCACGCGCCAGCCGGGCGCCAACATCGTCGCCACGGTCGATGCGATCAACGCCCAACTTCCCAAGCTCCAGGCATCGCTGCCCGGCGACATCAAGCTGTCGATCGCCAATGACCGCACGCGCACGATCCGCGCCTCGCTGGTCGAAGTCGAAGTCGCGCTGCTGATCTCGACGCTGCTGGTGGTGCTGGTGGTCAGCCTGTTCCTGCGCAGTTGGCGCGCCACGCTGATCCCGGCGGTGGCGGTGATCGTCTCGCTGCTGGGCACGCTGGGCGTGATGTACATGGCCGGGTTCAGCCTCGACAACCTGTCGCTGATGGCGCTGACCGTGGCGACCGGATTCGTGGTCGACGATGCGATCGTGGTCGTGGAGAACATCGCGCGCCATGTCGAGGAGGGCATGAATCCGTTCCAGGCGGCCCTGCGCGGCGCGCGCGAAGTCAGCTTCACCGTGCTGTCGATGTCGGCCAGCCTGGTCGCGGTGTTCGTGCCGCTGATCTTCATGGGCGGCATCGTCGGGCGGCTGTTCCGCGAATTCGCGCTCACCATGTCGGCGGCGGTGGCGATCAGCCTGGTGGTTTCGCTGACCACCACGCCGATGCTGGCGAGCCGGCTGCTGGTGATCGAAACGCGCGAGGGCCGGTTGATGCGCTGGTCGCGGATCGGGTTCGAGAAGTTGCAGGCGCGCTACACCAAAAGCCTCGATTGGGCGCTGGCCAACCGCGGCGCGATCCTGCTGCTGTTTTTCGGCACGATCGTGCTCAACGTGTACCTGATCGCGGT
>NZ_JANXWG010000122.1 GCF_025351285.1 Novosphingobium sp. | reverse complement strand
CGCCGCCATCGCGGGCAAGTCCTCGTTGGTGGCCGCGACGATGCGCACGTCGACGCGGACCGGCTTGGACGCGCCGATGCGGGTGACTTCGCCGTATTCGACCGCGCGCAACAGCCGTTCCTGCGCGCCCATCGACAGCGTGGCGAGTTCATCCAGGAACAGTGTGCCCTTGTCGGCTTCCTCGAAACGGCCGACGCGCGAGCGGGTGGCGCCGGTGAACGAGCCCGCCTCGTGCCCGAACAATTCGGCTTCGATCAAGGTTTCGGGCAACGCAGCGCAGTTGAGCGTGACCAGCGGTTCGCCCCAGCGCGGGGACAGGCGGTGGAGGCGTTCGGCGATCAGTTCCTTGCCAGTGCCGCGTTCGCCGATCACCAGCACCGGGCGGCGCATCGGCGCGGCGCGGCTGGCGCGTTCGACCGCGTCGAGGAAAGCGCTCGATTGTCCGACAAATTGCACATCACGGTCCATGAGCCCAACCTTAGCGTAATTTCCCAAGGTTAGGCAAGTTGCGCCACGGTGGTCGCGCGCATTTCACGAGGAAGCCGCGCTTTTCCGCCATGTGCAGCGATTGGCACGGCCTTTGCGAAGGACCTTGCAGTTACGTGAACGAGCGGTTCACCGGCCAGTCCGCCGACCAAGGAGATCTTGGCAAGGCCGACCCGGACACCGCGGCAGATGGAGACTTTCGATGGCACTCGCCCGCTTCCTCACTTCCTCGGTTGGCCGCGCAGCGCTGATCAGCGTGATGGCAATGGCCGCGATGAACCTCGTGGTGCTCGACCGCAGCCTTAGTGCCGTGAGCATTGGCGGTCTGGAACGCCCTCACCTCGTCGCCACGGCTTCGGCGGTGACCGGCGAGCTGGCGTGAGCGGGGACCGTTACATGGGCGACCTGAACCCGATCGGTGATGAGCCGGCCTCCGACGCGCGCCGCCGCGCCGCTTCGCGCTTCGACAGCGAGGTTGCCGCCCTGCGCGCAGCCCGCGACAACGGGCGCGACAACGGCCGGGACTCTGGCCGCGAGCAGCGCCGCGAGGACCGCACCGAATCCCACCGCACGTTTTCCACCGGAGGCAATTTCATGGGTATCTTTTCGCGGACCCGCGACATTATCGCGGCCAACTTCAACGATTTGCTCGACAAGGCAGATGATCCTTACAAGATGATCCGCATGATCATCCTCGAGATGGAGGAAACCTTGGTCGAAGTCCGCGCCAGCGCCGCGCGCACTATCGCCGACCAGAAGGAAATGCACCGCCACACCGTGCGGCTCGATCACTTGCAGGCCGATTGGGCCGACAAGGCGCAGCTTGCACTGTCGAAAGGCCGCGAGGACCTGGCGCGCGCCGCACTGGTCGAAAAGAAGAAGGCCGGCGACATGGCCGAGCAGTTGGGTGCAGAAATCGGCGTGCTCGACGATTCGCTGCGTGCTTACGAACTCGACATCGAGAAGCTGCAGAACCGCCTGCGCGAAGCCCGCAGCCGCCAGACCGCGATCGCCGCGCGACTCGAAAGCGCCGAAAACCGCGTCAAGCTACGCACCTTGCTCGCGACCGAGCGTGTCGACGAAGCGATGGCGCGTTTTGACCAGCTCGAACGCCGGGTCGATTATGCCGAAGGCCGCGCCGATGCGCTGAGCCTGGCCGATGGTTCGCAGACGCCGAGCCTCGCCGACCAGATCTCCGCGCTCGCCGGGCAGGACAAGGTCGACGAGGAATTGGAAGCAATGAAGCGTGCGCTGGGCCAGGTGCCGACGCCGAAGGAGGGCTGAGCCGATGTCGTTTCCATCTGAAATCCTGATCGTTCCCACGATCTTCATCGGCCTGCCATGGGTGGTGCTGCACTACATTACCCGTTGGAAAACCGCCGCCACGCTCACCACGGGCGACGAGCAACTGCTCGACGAGCTGCATCGGCTGGCCAAGCGGCTGGACGACAGGATGGACACGGTCGAGCGGCTGGTTGCCGACGACAATCCCGATTTCAAGCCAGCGCGGGTGCTGTCCGACAGCGCCGCCGACAACCAGCCGCTGCACGAGATCGAACGCATTTACGCTCAAACGGGGAGGGTGGTGAAGTGAACACCGAACGGACGCGTTTTTACCGCGACAAGGTCAACGGCAAGTTCATGGGCGTCTGCGCCGGAATTGCCGACTACACCGGAGTGGACGTGCTGTGGGTGCGACTGGCGGCGGTGATCCTGACGCTCAGCACCGGGTTCGGCTTCCCGCTCTACATCCTGGTGGGATTGCTGGCGCCCAAGAAGCCCGGCCATCTTTACGGCAACCGCGAGGAACAGAAGTTCTGGCAAGGCGTGCGCCAGTCACCCGGCCGCACCGCCCGCGAAGTGCGCGCCAAGTTCCGCGATATCGATCGCCGCCTGGCCGACGTGGAGAGCTTCTACGTCTCGAACAACCCGCGGCTGTCCGCCGAAATCGAACGCCTGCGCTGACACCAATCAAACGGGGGAATTTCACATGATCGGGGAAATCGGGGTTCTCATTCCGATAATGGGCATCGGTTGCGGGATGCTTGGCATCTGGACCGGCCACAAGCAGAAGATGGCCAGGATCGCAGCACAGGGCAATCCAGGGCTGGCGAACGAGCTTTCCGCTCAGATCGCGGAGCAGACAAGGGAACTCGAAGACCGGGTGCGCGTGCTGGAACGTATCGTCACCGACAAGGGCTACGATGTTGCAAGCCAGATCGAAGCGTTGCGCGATGCCCGCTCGGTCGACAACCGGCTCCTCGAAGCCGGCCGGCGGGAGAAGGTCCAGTGAGCGCGGAATTCGCTGCGGCATTGCCCTGGCTGATGGGCGGAGGGCTGGTCGTGGCCGGCGCCGGGGTGTTCGGATGGATCCATACCACGCGTCTGCGCATCCAGCATGGCTATCCGCTCGAAGGCATGTGGGGCCAGTCGCTCAAGCCCGGAATGGGCACCGAAGCACAAGAGCGGATCAAGCTGCTCAGCCAGGAAAACGCCGCGCTGCGCGCCGAGATCGGATCGGTCAAGGATCGGCTAGGCAATGTCGAACGGATCGTGACCGACCGCGGCTACAGCCTGATCGGTGAGATCGAGGCGATGCGCGAAAGGCCTGCTGTCGAGGATCGCCGCACGCCGAGCCAGTCCATGCGGGAGAAGGTGCAGTGACCATCCAGGAAACCATGGCGCTGGTGGCGGTGATCGTGGGTATCATCGCGGTAACGAGCATCGTCGCCGATGCCTACCGCAGCCGGCTCGCTTTCAAGCAGCGCGCACTCGAAGCCAAGGCGCAAGCGGCAAACGAAAATGCCGCACAATCGGCAGCCAACGCAGAACGGCTCGAACAGCGCGTGCGGGTGCTCGAACGCATTGCCACCGACAAGTCGGCTACGCTGGCCAGCCACATCGAGGACATGCGCGAGCCCGCGATCTGAGCGGCCCAACGAAATCAGAGAACGCAAACCCAGGAAAGACGACACAAATGCCTGTCGAAGTTACCATTGTCCTGATTGTCGCGATCATTGCGTTTAGCCGGGTCTTTCGCGACCGCCACCGCGCGCACGGAAACGATCGGGGCCGAGATCGCTTCGACGGCACGCAGCCCGGCTTTCCGGCGTTGCCGCCTGCAACCGACCCGGCGCTGGAACGCGAAGTCCAGGAGTTGCGCAAGCGGCTCGAAGTGCTCGAACGCATCGCCACCGAAGACCGCAAGACCCGCGAACTGTCCGACCAGATCGAACGGCTGCGCTGACATCCTCACCAACCCGCCGCCGGCACGCTGCCGCTCCGGCCAAAGCTGAAACGGAGATTTCGCCATGCACATCCATCTCGGTTTCCTGACCCCGCTGCTGTGGATCGCGGTTGCCTTCGTGGCGATCCAGTTGCGCCACCGCCGCAAGATGGAACGGATGCGGCTCGGCATATCCAGCCCGCGCGAACGGCTGCACGATATCGGTGAGCGGCTGCGCGACACCGGCGAACGCATGCGCGATCGCTACGCGACACCGCAAGCTGAATCCGACCTGCCGTCGGCCGATCGCCGCGAACTCGAGGCGTTGCGCGAGCGTGTAAAAGTGCTCGAACGCATTGCTACCGAGGATCGCAAACCGCTCGAACTCGCCAGGGAAATCGAAGCGCTGCGCGACCGCTGAGGCGCGCGAGGCTTCGACACAATTCGCGAATTTCGGAGAGACTTCGATGTTCACCCAATCCTTGCCCAACGCACCCGCGATGATCTTCGCCGCCAGCGCGCTGGCCGGACTGGTCGTGGTTGCCTTTGCTGCTCTCAAGGGGTGGCAGGGCTGGCTCGATCTCAAGGCGCGCGAACTCGATACGCGCCAGGGTCACGCGCACGAACCCGGCACGCATTACGGATCGGGGCCCGGCAGCGGCGCCGCACGGATCGAAATGGCGGATTTGCGCGAACGCGTCCGCAAGCTCGAAGCAATTGCAAGTGGAGTAGACCTGTGAGCGGCACGAGCAGCGGCGCGGCGAAAGCCGGCATTGGCCTGGGCAGCGCGATTGCGGTGGCGATTTCGTGGAGCCTGCACAAATCGATCATCTGGGCCGCGATACACGGCGTGCTCGGCTGGTTTTACGTGATCTTCTTCGCGCTCACCCGGCCCGGCGGCATCGCCGCCTGATTGAAGGGGAGATTGCCCGGCCTCGGCCGGACGGCTAAGGGCTGGATATGACCTCGCTCGATGATATCCGTGACGAATACCTGTTCCTCGACGCCGACGATCGCTACCGTTTGCTGATCGACCTCGGCCGCAGCCTTGAATCCATGCCCGATGCGCTGAAAACCGATGCAACGCTGGTGCGCGGCTGTTCGGCCAGCGTGTGGGTCTATCCGACACAGGCCGCTAAAAGCGCTGATGGCAGCGATGAATTGCACTTCCTTGCCGACAGCAACGCCGCGATCACCAAGGGCATCGTCGCGCTGGTGCTGGCCGCGGTGCAGGACAAGCCCGCCGCCGAAGTCGCGGGGATGGACGTAGCCGATGCGCTCGCGCCGTTCGATCTGAAGAACCAGCTTTCGTCCAACCGCACCCAGGGCTTGCCGAACATGATCGCGCTGGTGCAAAGCCATGCCGCGCGGCTCGCCGCCTGATTTCGTTCATCTGGCAGTAAGCCTCAAGTATAGTATGAATGGATTGTTATTACTTTCAATCCTGTTCATGTAAGTGCGACGAATTCTTACAATTGTTTTGATGCAACCAAATCGTGCTTGGTGCATTTTGCTTCCATCAGGTCATCTGGCCGATAGGAGTAAACGACATGCGCAAGACAACCCTTCTCGCCGCCCTCGCGCCCATGGTGCTTGGCGGCTTGTCCGCACCAGCCATGGCGCAGGACTGGAATCACAACGATCGCTCGGTCGAACGCCACGACAACGATGGCCGCACCAACAAGAACGGTTACGACAATCGCGGGCGCGACAATCGCGGCTACAACAACCGCGGCTGGCAGATGACGCCGCAGCGCAACGAAATGATCCGCGCCGATATCGAACAGCTCGACATGGCGATCTCGCGTTCGCAGGCCCGTCGCACGATTTCGCCGCGCGAAGCCGCCGGCCTGAAGATGCAGGCGCGTGACGTGAAGCGCTTGTACTACGGCTATGCGCGCGATGGCCTCAACCGCAACGAGGTCTATGCCCTCGAACAGCGCGTGAACCAGATCCGTGGCCGCTTGCAGATGGAACGCCGTGACTGGAACAACTGGCGCGGTTGAACCCGAATGGGACAGCCTCCTGCCGAGTAGTGTTCGCGGGCGCGTCTTTTCCGTCTACCCAGACGGAGAGGGCGCGCCCGTCCCGTTTCAGCGCGTATCTGCGTCGATATCGGCAGGTCCGGTCAGCGCCCACCCGCCCGGCCTTCGCGCCAGCACGAACCGGTAATACGAATACGCAGCGGCATAGAGCCCGGCGGTGATGAACAGCGATTTGCGCCCCGCATCTGCGTCGAGCCACAGCACCACGATCTCGCCGACCACGACCAGCACGCCCAATGCGGGGATCAGCGGAAACGCGGGCGTGCGGTAATCGTGGTGGCCGGTGCGGCCGGTCTTGCGGCCCCTGAACACCCCGAACACGTAAAACGCGGTGAGGAATGTATATCCACCCGAAAGCAGCAGGATCTTGAAGAACAGCGGGATATAAGTCGCGATGGCGGTGCTCCCCCCGATCGCCAGGATTGCCACCCACGGTGCTTCGCTGCGCGGGGTCAACCGCATCAGCGCGGCGTTGATCGGCGCGGCGAACAATCGGGTGCGTGCCATGCTGAAAACCTGGCGCCCGATCCCGACAAAGCCGGCCAGGCACGCATTGAAGATCGCCAGCGCAATCGCCAGCGACACGAATTGCAGCATGAACGGCGGCAGGTACTGCGTCAGGAAAGTCTCGAATACCGACGGGCTGGCCAGCACAACGTGCAGGTCCTTCGCGCCCGCGATCACTCCGATTACCGGCGCGCATTCCAGCACCACCGTCACTGCAAAGCTGAGCATGATGATCCGCCCGATCGTGCGCGGGTGTTTCATGTCCTCGCTGAAGAACAGCGCCTGCCTCGACCCGGCGAGCGCCCACGAGGCATTGTTGACCGCGATCCCGACTACGCCGACCCCCGCCGCGATCCAGGCGCCATCGACCACGCGCTGCGGGTGGAGCACTTGCGCGACCGACTGCGGATGAAAATGCCACGCGCCGATACCGGCCACCAGCAGGAGCGCGGCAATCTCGATCACCATGAACACCCCGGTCACGTATTCGTTCGAACGGATGTTGAGCAGCGACAGCGCGGTGGCCGTGGCCACCACCGCCAGCGTCATCGCATTGTCCGAAAGCGGAATGCCGAAGGGGTGCAGATACGTCGCGATGCCGACCGCCGATGTGTTGAGAAACAACGGAATGTTGAACATCGTGGCGATATAGAGCGTCGCACCCGCCCAATCGCCCACCGCGTGGCCGACGCTGGCGTAATCCGCCCCGGCGGTGGGATAGGCTGCGCCAAGCTCGGCCGACATCGCTGTCTGGCAATAGCACACCGCCGAACCCAGCACGAAAGCCATCACCGCGCCGGTGCCGGCCTGCTGGATGATCGAGGCGCCGCTGACAAAGATCGAAACACCGGGCGACAGTACCGATAGCGTCAGGATGATCACGCCGAGGCCCGAGAGCGAGCGGGTGAAGCGCTGCGGCTGGCTCGTGTCGGTCATCCAGGCTCCTCGGGGTGAATGTGGCACTGAACGTTACAGGTTCACGCGGGCTTGCAAAGCCTTGGTGGCCGGGCTTAAGGCGCTGGGCATGGCCCAAACACCCCGCACACTCTACGAAAAGATCTGGGACGCCCACGTCGTTGAAAAGCGCGATGACGCAACGTGCCTGGTCTTCATCGACCGCCACCTCGTCCACGAAGTCACCAGCCCGCAGGCATTCGAAGCCTTGCGCGTGGCCGGGCGCAAGGTGCGCCGCCCCGACCTGACGCTGGCGGTGCCCGATCACAACCTGCCGACGACGGCTCGGCTCGATGCGGCGGGCAAGCGCCTGCCGATCGCCGACCATGAAAGCGCCGCGCAACTGGCCGCGCTCGAACAGAACGCGCCCGATTTCGGCATTCGCTACATCGACGCCAGCGATGCCGAACAGGGCATTGTGCACGTTGTCGGGCCAGAACAGGGCTTTTCGCTGCCCGGCACCACGATCGTGTGCGGGGACAGCCACACTGCCTGCCACGGCGGCGTTGGCGCGCTGGCCTTCGGGATCGGCACCAGCGAAGTCGAGCATGTGCTGGCCACGCAAACGCTGCTGCTCACGCCGTCCAAAACGATGGAAGTGCGCGTCGAGGGCGATCTCCAGCCCGGCGTCACGCCCAAGGACCTGATCCTCCACGTGATCGGCACGATCGGCACCGCCGGAGGCACCGGCCATGTGATCGAATACCGCGGCAAGGTGTTCGAGCAGATGTCGATCGAGGGCCGGCTGACGGTCTGCAACATGAGCATCGAAGGCGGCGCACGCGCTGGCCTGATTGCTGCGGACGAAACGACTTTCGCCTACCTCAAGGGCCGACCCTATTCGCCCAAGGGCGCCGAATGGGACGCGGCCGTGGCATGGTGGAAAAGCCTCGCCACCGATCCCGGCGCCACGTTCGACAAGTCGGTGGTGATCGACGCCAGCACGATCCAGCCCACCGTCACCTGGGGCACCAGCCCCGAGGACACCGTCGCCATCGGCGGCGTGGTGCCCGATCCCTCCAGCTTCGCCGATCCTTCCAAGCAGGACGCCGCGCGCGCCAGCCTGGCCTACATGGGGCTCGAACCCGGTACCGCGATGGACGGGATCGAGGTGCAGAACGTATTCATCGGATCGTGCACCAACAGCCGCATCGAGGACTTGCGCGCCGCCGCCGACGTGCTGCGCGGCCGGCACAAGGCACCCAACGTCAAGTGGGCGATCGTCGTGCCCGGATCAGGCCTGGTCAAGCGCCAGGCCGAGGCCGAGGGGCTCGACAAGGTGTTCACCGATGCGGGCGTCGAATGGCGCGAACCGGGCTGTTCGGCGTGCCTGGGCATGAACCCCGACAAAGTGCCGCCGGGTGAACGCTGCGCCTCCACCAGCAACCGCAACTTCGTCGGCCGGCAGGGTCCTGGCGCGCGCACGCACCTCGTTTCGCCGGCAATGGCGGCGGCGGCGACCGTGACCGGCAAGCTGACCGACGTGCGCGAGTTGACGCGCGAGCCCGTGTAATGCCGCTGACGCCGGCCGCGCTGCAACTCGCCGGGTTCCTGATGGCGCACGCCTTCTGGATCACCGCCGATCTGCCGCCGGGGCAGCATTACGTGCCGCAGGCGCTGTGCGAAAATTCGCGCGGAGAGCGGCGGATGGTCACATTCGATGCGCCCACGCCAGCCGAACAGATCGAGAAGGCACGTGTGTTCCTGGGCTCGACGGGCGCGCAGTTCAGCGAATGCGTGCTGTCGCGCCAGACCGCGATCGATGGTCCGGCGGGGCCGGTCGACGTGCTGGCGTTCGACTTGTTCAGCGGCGCCGACAACCAGTTGACCGTGCTCCAGGCCTTCCGCCCTCCACACCCCGAAGCCGCACCGCCCATGCCGTTCCGGCTGCGCGGGCTGGAAGTGCTGTTCACCGTTTCGGGCGGCTTGCCGCGCGGCATGGCCGACCAGACCCGCGACGGTCTGCGCGAAGGCGCGACCGATCACCCCGGCACCGAGGAAAAGTGGGCAGCGTGGAATGCGGACCGTGAGCCCGAGACGCCGATTGCGAAGTGAGCCGGGCGCGGTTGGATCGGACCGCAAGTCCGGCATCGCGCCGATCATCCCGCCTGACGCCCGACTGCTGATCCTCGGCAGCTTGCCCGGCGATGCGTCGCTGGCGGCGGATCGGTATTACGCCCACCCGCGCAACATGTTCTGGCGCTTGCTGGGCGGCATATTGAGCCGCGATCTTGCCGCGCTGGATTACGACGATCGGCTGGGGGTGCTGGCAAAGGCGCGGATCGGGTTGTGGGACGTCGTCGCCTCGGCACAGCGGCCGGGCAGTCTCGATACCGCGATGCGCGCGGTCGAGACCAATCCGCTGGCCGGATGCGTGGCCGGTTTGCCCCATTTGCGCGCGGTGTCCTTCAACGGCGCGAGCGCGGCGAAGATCGGCCGCCGTGCACTGGCCGGGCATCCGGACCTTGCGCTCATCGACTTGCCATCGAGCAGCCCTGCACATGCCGCGATGTCCATTGCCGAGAAAGCCGCACGCTGGTCGGTACTGGCGCAATGTCTCGATCGCCAGACGCCGCTTGCTGCAACCCCGCCCGACCGGTAGCGTGCCGCTTTGTAGCGGCGAGGGAGTAGGCAAATGAGCTGGATGAGGGGCGCCAGCGTGCCCGAGCGCGCTTATGCCGTCGTGCTGTGGATCGTCAGCCTGGTCTTTGCCGGCTTCATCATCGGGCTGGGCAACCTGGTGATCGGCGATCTGCCGGTGGTCGAGGAACGCGTCGGGCCAGCGGTCGCGGGCGATCCGCCGGCGGTGCAGGCCATCCGCCGCGAGATTGCCGCGATCGACCAGCAGAAAGGCGTGATCGACGACAAGCTGGCGATCGACCGGCTCCAGCTCACGCAGGCGCAGCGTGTCTCCAAAAGCGCCAACGACACCTTCGAAACGTGGATCGCCGCGCGCACCGCCACCACCAATCCGCAGCAGGACCCCGAAGTCATCTCGCGCACCCGCGCGCTCGAACAGCTCAAGGGCAATGAACGCGCGATCCAGGCCACGATCGACACGCTCGAAGCGCAGCAATTGCCGCTCGGCCAGCGCGAGGCCGCGCTCGAAGCGCAATCGACCAAGATCATCACCGATGCCGAACCCGCCGCTGAACGCGCGCGGTTCGCGGCCGAACTGCGCGTGTTCGGCCTGCGGCTGGCGCTGACCCTGCCGATGCTGCTGGTGGCGGTGTGGCTGGTGCTGAAGAAGCGCAAGAGCGACTACTGGCCGCTCGCGCGCGGTTTCGTGATCTCGGCGCTGTTCGTGTTTTTCGTGGAGCTGGTGCCCTATCTGCCCAGCTACGGCGGCTATATCCGTTATGTGGTGGGCATCGTGCTGACCTTCGGCGCGGGGATGTTCCTGATCCGCAACATGCGCACCTACCTCGCCAACCGCCAGGCCGCCGAACAGCAGGCCGAAACCGAACGCCGCGCCAAGGTCAACCACGACGAGGCCTTCCGCAAGATGGCCGCGCGCCAGTGCCCCGGCTGCGATCGACCGATCGCCACGACCGGAGAAGCCGAATCGAACTTCTGCGTCCACTGCGGCATGACGCTGTTCAACCACTGCGGCACTTGCAACACGCGCAAGATGGCGTTCTTCCGCTTCTGCATGACGTGTGGAACGCCATCGGCCGGACCGGGAGAAGCCACTATTCCACCGGAAATCGCAACCGCGGTCTTGAAGCCCACGGCCAGCGTGGACATAAAACCCGCATGACCGACAAACCCGAAAAATCCGACAAGTCGAGCTGGACCGGAATGGCCGCCATGGCGGGCGCCGCGGTCGGTTCGGCCGCGCTTGCCGCGGCGCTGATGTACGCATCGCGCCGCAAGACCGGGGCCACCGCCAAGCCGACCCGGCCCGAGGATGCGCCCGAAACCGACTGAGCGTGTTGGGGTCGTGTGCCCTTGAACCGCGCGGCCGCACGGCTATAGCGCGCGCATGGAACCGGTAAACACCATCGAAGGCCGCGCGATCCCGTTCGGGCGCAAGAACGTCGACACCGACGTGATCATCCCCGCGCACTGGCTCAAGACCATCACCCGCGAAGGGCTTGGCCGCGGCGCGTTCGAAGCGATCCGCAAGGATCCCGACAACCTGTTCGATTCGGCCGAGTTCAAACGCTCGCCGATCCTGATCGCGGGTGACAACTTCGGCTGCGGATCGAGCCGCGAACACGCCGCCTGGGCCTTGCTCGACATGGGCGTGCGCGCGGTTATCGCGCCAAGCTTTTCGGACATTTTTGCGGGCAATGCCTTCAAGAACGGCATCCTGGCGGTGGCCCTGCCGCAAGAAGCGATCGACCGGCTGATGGTGGTGGCGCAGACCGATCCGGTTCACATCGACCTCGAAACGCAAACCGTGACGACGCCGTTCCAGGACCGTTTCAGCTTTGAAATCGACCCGTTCCGCAAGCACTGCCTGACCCAGGGGCTCGACGAAGTGGGGCTGACGATGGCGCGCGGCGATGCGATCGCGGCCTATGAGGCAAAGGTGCTTGCAGACCGTCCGTTCCTGACCCACGGTACGACCTGATCGGGGGCAACCGACCCCCGCCGGAGAGGATCGAGCATGACCGAGACCACGACAGTCCGCCTCGTCAAACGACCGAGCGGGATGGTAACACCCGATTGTTTCGCGATTGCACCCGAACCGGTGCGCGCGCCGGGCGATGGTGAAATCACCGTCAAGGTTGCGTTTGTGTCGCTCGATCCGGCGATGCGCGGGTGGATGGTCGATCGCAAATCGTACATTCCGCCGATCGGCATTGGCGAGATCATGCGCGCCGGCATTGTCGGCCAGGTTACCGCATCGAACGCGCCGCAATTCGCGGTGGGCGATACCGTGACAGGCTGGGGCGGGGTGGCGCAACATTTTACCGGGCCGGCGATGCTGTTCACCAAGGTCGATCCCGATGTCGCGCCGCTCGAACGGCTGATCGGCGGGCTTGGGATGCCGGGGATGACCGCCTATTTCGGCCTGCTTGAAGTCGGCGCGATGCAGCCGGGCGAAACGGTGGTGGTATCGGGCGCGTCGGGCGCGGTCGGCGCGGTGGTCGGCCAGATCGCCAGGATCAGGGGCGGCACGGTCATCGGCATTGCCGGCGGGGCGGAAAAGTGCCGCTATTGCGTCGATGAACTCGGCTTCGATGCCTGCATCGACTACAAGACGGAAAACGTCGATCAGCGGCTCGGCGAACTGATCCCGCAAGGCCTCGATGTCTATTTCGACAACGTCGGCGGCGAAATCCTCGAAGCCGCGCTCAACCACCTGAAGATGAAGGCCCGCGTGGTGATCTGCGGTGCGATCTCGATCTACAACAGCACCGACGTGCCGCCAGGCCCGCGCAATTACCTTAATCTGCTGGTGCAAAGCGCGCGGATGGAAGGCTTCGTCGTCACCACTTACGCGCATCGCGCGGGTGAGGCGGTGGCCGAGATGGCCGGCTGGATGCACGATGGCAAATTGCACTTCCGCGAAGACGTGCAAGTGGGCATCGAACGCTTCCCTGAAGTGTTCAACATGCTGTTTACGGGCAAGAACTTTGGCAAACTGGTGCTCAAGGTCAACTGACCGCACCGCGCTATGATCGACGAATTGGGAGAGAATACGGCATGAAGACCCTGCGCAGCCACGCTATCGGCGGACCCGATGCGTTGATCCTCGACGATATTGCCGATCCGGTGCCCGGCAAGGGCCAGGTGCTGGTCAAGGTCCACGCCTGCTCGATCAACTTCCCCGATACGCTGATGATCCGCGACATGTACCAGTTCAAGCCCGAGCGGCCGTATGCGCCGGGTGGCGAACTGGCGGGCGTGATCGAGGCCTTGGGCGAGGGCGTTACGGGCTGGAATATCGGTGATCGCGTGATCGCCTCGACCGGGCACGGCGGGCTGGCCGAAAAGGTCGTGGCCGAAGCGCACCGACTGTTCCCGTTGCCCGAAGGCGTCAGCTTCGAAACCGGCGCGTCGCTGCTGATGACTTACGGCACCACGATCCACGGGCTCAAGGATCGCGGCCATATCAAGGCTGGCGATGTGCTGCTGATCCTCGGCGCGGCGGGCGGTGTCGGCATTTCAGCGATCGAACTGGGCAAGGCTTATGGCGCGCGGGTGATCGCGGCGGTGTCGAGCGAGGAAAAGGCCGCGGTTGCGCGCGAATGCGGCGCTGACGACGTGGTGATCTACGGCCGCCCGCCGTTCGACAAGGCGCAATCGAAAGCGTTGGCCGAACAGTTCAAGACCGCTTGCGGGCCCAATGGGGCGAACATCGTATACGACATCGTCGGCGGCGATTATTCCGAACCGGCGGTCCGTGCGATCGCGTGGGAGGGCAAATTCCTGGTGGTCGGCTTCCCGGCCGGCATCGCCAGGCTGCCTCTCAACCTGACCTTGCTCAAAAGCTGCGACGTTTGTGGTGTGTTCTGGGGCGCGTTCACCGTGCGCGAACCGAAGAAGAACGCCGCACACATTGCCGAGCTGTTCGAATTGCTCAAGGCCGGCAAGATCGCCCCGCGCGTTTCGGCGCGCTTCCCGCTGGCCGAAGGCGGCAAGGCGATCGCGATGCTGGAAAACCGTCAGGCGGTGGGCAAAGTCGTCGTGACGATGGACTGATTCCCGGGGGTTTGAGGTTCCGGAATCCGGTGCTGTCGCAGTGGCCACAGCACCAGGTCCACAACCCCGCGCGGCCGCACGTCGAACCCGGTCTGCGGTCGCCCCGCAGGCCGGTGATAGGAACCTGCGATCACATCGAAGATCGGAAACAGCGCGGCGAAGTTGCTGTCGAAATGTACGGGCAGCGATGAATGGTGGCGGCGGTGGTAATCGGGGCTGTTGAGCAGCCACGAAAGCCGCCCGAAATCGCCCGGCAGCGCGCTGTGGACGTAATAGTTCCATAGCGAAATCAGCGAATAAACACCGATCATCGCGGGCGTCGGCGTCACCAGCATCGCCGCCAGCGACCACACCGTCACTTGCTTGACCACCTGGTCACCCCAGAAGTGCCGGTTTGTGGTCAGCGCGCTCATCGCCGGGTCCGAATGGTGGAGCGAATGCATCGCCCACAGCGCGGGAATGCGGTGCTGCAACCGGTGGTAGACGTATTCGGCCAGGTCGCGCACCAGCACGAACAGCAGCAACCCTGCCCAAAACGGTATCTTGCCCGCATCGATCAGCCCATGCGCCTGCCATGCCGGGATCAGCGGCAACAGCGCCAGCGCGACCCCGGTCTGGATCGCCCACGCCTGCAAGTTGATCAGCCAGTCGCCCGCTTCCGACCGGCGGAGTTCGAGCAGTACCAGCACGGCCAGCGTGACCAAGGTGGGGCAAAGCAAAAGCAGCCAGATCATGACATAAGGATCTAGCGCGGCCTGGTTAACGAATTCCATCGCGAACTGCTTGGCTGGGCGGCCGCAAGCGTGGCACAAGGCGCCAAAGCAAGACGGAGGCTGCAATGCCGGTACAAGCGATTGGTGGCTTTTTCTTCCGCTCGGCCGACCCGGACGCGCTTGCCGCATGGTACAAGCAGCACCTCGGCGTGGGCGGCGGCTGCGCGGCTGAGGGTGCGGGCGAGGTGGATGAATGGTCGTGGGCCACGCTCGGCGGGCCGGTGGTATTCGCGCCGTTCAAGACCGATACCGATTACTTCGCGGCCGACAAGGCGTTCATGCTCAACTTGCGCGTGACGCAGATCGGCGCGCTGATCGAAGGCTTGCGCGGCGCCGGGATCGAGGTCGAAACGCGCGCCGAATGGGACCAGCCCGGGATGGGCCGCTTCGCGCGGATCCACGATCCCGAAGGCAATCCGATCGAATTGTGGGAAATGCCTGCGTGATTTACCCGTCCGCGTCCGCCGAATAGGCCGGCAGCGCCAGGTCCCAGCGGATCGCCGCGCCGCGCAAGCCGAACCCGGCCAGCGCTGCGACTGGCCAAACCACGCCGTTATCGAGCCCCAGCGCCTTGCCGCCCGCGCACAGCCCGGCGGAAAGTGCGGCGGCGGTTACGTATAGCGCCGGCCGCATCAGGATCGACGGGCGCCCGGCCAGCACATCGCGGATGATCCCGCCGACGCAGCCGGTGATCACCCCCATCAGCATCGCCGGCACCGGGGTAACGCCATAAGCCAGCGCCTTGGCGGTGCCGAGCACGGCATAAGCACCCAGGCCCACCGCATCGGCCCACTCGAGGACCGCATTCTGCCACCAGCGGTGCGGGGTGAACCACGCTACCGTCGCCACGCCCAGGCACACCGGCGCCACCCACGGATCGCGCACCCAGAACACCGGCGCGCCAATCAACAGATCACGCACCGATCCTCCGCCGACCCCGGTGATCAGCGCGAAAAAGGTCATCGTAACGATCGTCTGCCGCATCCGCGCCGCCAGCAGCGCGCCGCTCAGCGCAAACACCGCCACGCCCGCCAGATCGAGCAGGCCGACGATTTGCGGCAATGCCACCACCAGCGGGATCGGTGCCAGCGGACCACTCATGTGCTTGCACGGGCCGATTGCGTGGCGCGCCAAACCGCCAGCGACAAGCCATAACCCAGGATCGGCGCAGCGCCATAGCCGATGAGCGGCGAGGGCCAGTGGCCGATCAGTCCAGCCAGCGAGAGGCCCGCCCAGAAACCAGCCAGCGCCCTTGCCGGCGCATCGCGCATGCATGCCAGCAGCAGCGGGGCCATTCCGGCGAGCGCAAGGACGAAGCCGCCGATGTGGCTCGTGCGCCAAGCCCCGGCGACGACGGCTTCGACGTGCGGCACGGGTTGCAGCGGATCGGGGCGCATCGCGGTGGCGGCAACCATCAGCGCGGCGAGGGCGATCGAAGCGACCGCCAGCCTCGGCCGCAGCCCGAGCAGGCCTGGCAGCAGGGCTCCAGCCCAGGCCAGTGCCATCGCCAGATCCGGCGCAACGCAGGCGATCGCGATGGCTGCAAGCGTGCCTGCGATCCGCAAGCCAGGCGACGCAGTCGCCAGAAGGACTGCCAGCGACGGACCCAGCAGCATGCCGGCGTGGAGCCGAAGCGGGCCGATCGCGATCCAGCGCCGGACACCGTCGAGCGGCGGCCCGGCAACCGCGGTGACCGCAAGGACCAGCAGCAGGCCCGCGATCCATGGCCACCGCCGGGCTGCGGTTTCGAGCCGAAGCGGCACCAGCGCAAGCCCCAAAGCCAGCAGCAGCGCGACCGCATTGCCGATCAGGTAGCCGCGCGGTCCATGACTCACGGCCATCGCCACAAGCCCTGCACCAACCGGCAGGATGAGCAAGGCATGCGCGCGCTGCGGTCGGGCCGTGAACGGCATTGCTAGCTTGAACGGTTCAAATGTGGATCGGCTTGCCCCGCACCGCCATCGCCGCTTCCTTGAGCGCTTCGGCGTGCGTGGGGTGCGCGTGGCAGGTCAGCGCGATGTCCTCGCTGGTCGCGCCGAATTCCATCGCTAGCGCGGCTTCGGCGATCATCGTGCCGGCCAGGCTGGCGATGATCCACACGCCGAGCACGCGATCGGTCTTGGCATCGGCGATCACCTTGACGAAGCCGTCGCCTTCACGATTGGTTTTCGCGCGGCTGTTGGCCATCATCGGGAACTTGCCGACCTTGATCTCGCCCCGCTCTTTCGCTTGTTCTTCGGTGAGGCCCACGCCGGCGATTTCGGGCATGGTGTAGACGACGCTGGGGATCACATCATGGTTCACGATGCCGGTTTCACCCGCGATGTTTTCCGCCACCGCGAGCCCTTCGTCCTCGGCCTTGTGCGCGAGCATCGGGCCGGGGATTACGTCGCCGATTGCCCATACGCCTTCGACGGCGGTGTGGAAATCGGATGCTGTCTCTATCTGGCCGCGCTTGTTCGGCGTGATACCGATGGCGTCGAGCCCGAGGCCATCGGTGTTCGGCCGCCGCCCGATCGAGACGAGCACGTGGCTGGCATCGAGCGTTTCCACCGCACCGCCCGCCGATGGTTCCAGCGCCAGTTGCACGCCGTCTGCCTTGGCCCCATTCAACTTCAACTGCGCGCCGGTTACCTTGGTCGACAGCCGCAGTTCCATACCTTGCTTCTTGAACAGCTTGGCGCTTTCCTTGCGCACTTCGCCGTCCATGCCGGGGAGCAACTGGTCGAGGAATTCGACCACGGTGACCTTCGCGCCCAGCCGGCGCCATACCGAACCGAGTTCGAGCCCGATCACCCCGCCACCGATGACCACAAGATGGCTCGGCACTTCGTCCAACGCCAGAGCACCGGTCGAATCGACAATCCGGCCCGCCGCGTTGTCGACCATGACGCCGGGGAGCGGGGTCACGCTCGACCCTGTGGCGATCACGATATCGCGCGCTGTGACGGTTTCACCCGCGATTTCAACGGTATGGAGCGCGGTGAATTTCGCCTTGCCCTTGAGCCAGGTCACCTTGTTCTTCTTGAACAGGAACGCGATCCCGCCGGTCAATTCCTTGACTGCGAGCGCCTTTTCGGCCTGCATCTGCGGCAGATCCAGCTCGACCGAGCCGAGCTTCACGCCGAACTTGGCCAGCGTGCCATTGGCAGCCTCGTCGAACAGTTCCGAACCGTGGAGCAGCGCCTTGCTCGGAATGCACCCGACGTTGAGGCACGTGCCACCCAGGGTCTCGCGGTTTTCCACGCAGGCAACCTTCAGCCCCAATTGCGCCGCGCGGATCGCCGCGACGTAACCGCCGGGACCGGCACCGATGACGAGGACGTCGTAGTCGTATTCAGCCATGGTATGCTCCAGACCCCTTTTCCGACTGCCCTGAGCCTGTCGAAGGGTCGTCCTTCTCTTCGTGGAAGTAAATGCGGCCCTTCGACAAGCTCAGGGCAAACGGGATTAGAGGTCGATCAGCAACCGCGTCGGGTCCTCGATCGCTTCCTTGATGGTCTTGAGCGCCGTCACCGCCTCGCGGCCGTCGATCAGGCGGTGATCGTAGCTGAGCGCCAGGTACATCATCGGGCGGATGACGATCTCGCCGCCTCGCACCACCGGGCGGTCCTCGATCCGGTGCAGCCCCAGCACCGCCGACTGCGGCGGGTTGATGATCGGCGTGGACATCAGCCCACCGAAGATCCCGCCGTTGGAAATGGTGAAGGTGCCGCCCTTCATGTCGGCCATCGTCAGGCTGCCTTCACGCGCGCGCTTGCCGAGATCGCCGATGGCTTTCTCGATGCCCGCGAACGACAGCGTGTCGACATTGCGCACCACCGGCACGACCAGCCCGTTGGGCGCCGAAACCGCGACCGACAGATCGACGTAATCGAAATAGACGATGTCCTCACCGTCGATCTGGCCGTTGACCGACGGGAAATCCTTGATCGCCAGGCACGCGGCCTTGGCGAAAAAGCTCATGAAGCCGAGCTTCACGCCGTGCTTCTTCTCGAACGCGTCCTTGTACTTGTCGCGCGCGGCGATGACCGCGGACATGTCGACATCGTTGAACGTGGTGAGCAGCGCGGCGGTTTCCTGCGCCGATTTCAGCCGCTTGGCGATCGTCTGGCGCAACCTGGTCATCCGCACGCGTTCTTCGCGGCGGTCACCGGTAGCGGCGGGTGCCGCTGCCGCAGGGGCGGACGGCGCGGTGGCCGCCGGGGCAGGCGTGGCCTGCTTTGCCTGAGCAGCGGCTGCCAGCACGTCTTCCTTGGTAATCCGCCCATCGCGGCCGGTGCCGCGAACCGTTGCGGGGTCGATCGCATGTTCGAGTACGGCACGGCGCACGGCAGGCGACAGCGCGGTGGCGGCGTCACCCGATGGAGCAGCAGCAGGAGCGGGTTCGGGCGCAGGTGCAGCGGCCGGCGCGGGCGCCGAAGCCGGAACGACCGCAGCAACCGGGGCGGGCGCAGGCGCGCTCACCGGCGCGGCACCCGTTGTTTCGATCACCGCCAGCAATGCGCCCACAAGGACCGTATCGCCTTCCTTGACCATCTGCTGGCCCATGATCCCGGCGACGGGCGAGGGCACTTCCACCGCCACCTTGTCGGTTTCAAGGCTGGCGATCGGTTCGTCCACCGCCACCGCTTCGCCAGGCTGCTTGAGCCATTGGCCCAAGCTGGCTTCGGACACCGATTCGCCCAGCGTGGGGACTTTGACTTCACTCGACATGTTGCAAACTTCCCGTTTTTCCGAGGAATTTAAGCCTTCTTCAAACGCCGGATCTCGCCGCGTACCGACAGCCCCAGCGCATCGGCAACCAGCGCCGCCTGCTCGGCCTTGTGGCGAGACGCGAGGCCCGTGGCGGGCGAGGCGCTGGCGTTGCGGCCAGCGTAACGGGGACGTGCCACCGTGCTGCCCGCCGCCTGCAACGAATCCTCGATCAGCGGTTCGACGAAGAACCACGCACCGTTGTTCCTGGGTTCTTCCTGGCACCACACCACGGTTTCGAGCGCGGTCATCCGCGCGATGCGCTTGGCCAGCGGCTCGCCGGGGAACGGATAGAGCTGCTCCAGCCGCACGATCTGCGTGTCGGTCAGGCCCGCAGCATCGCGCGCCTCGATCAGGTCGTAAGCCACCTTGCCCGAACACAGCACCAGCCGTTTGGTCGCCTCGTCGGCCGCCGGGGTGACGTCGGACAGGATGCGCATGAAGTGCCCGTCGCCCACGAACAGGCTGGCCGGAGACTTCGCCATCGGGTGCCGCAGCAGCGACTTGGGCGTCATGATGATCAGCGGCTTGCGGAACGGCCGGTGCATCTGCCGGCGCAGCACGTGGAAGTAGTTGGCCGGGCTGGTGATGTTGCACACCTGGATATTGTCCTGCGCACAAAGCTGTAGGAACCGTTCGAGCCGTGCCGAGGAGTGCTCGGGACCTTGCCCCTCGAACCCGTGCGGCAGCAGCATCACCAGGCCATTGGCGCGCAGCCACTTGGCTTCGGAGGCGGCGATGTACTGGTCGATGATGATCTGCGCGCCGTTGGCGAAATCGCCGAACTGCGCTTCCCACAGCACCAACGATTTCGGATCGGCGCTGGCGTAGCCGTATTCGAAGCCCAGCACGCCGTATTCCGAAAGCGGGCTGTCGTGCACTTCGAACCGACCGTGCGGCAGCGTGGTCAGCGGCACATACTTGTGCTCGTCGGTCTGGTCGACCCACACCGCGTGGCGCTGGCTGAACGTGCCGCGCCCCGAATCCTGGCCCGACAGGCGCACGCCATAGCCCTCGGACACGAGGCTGCCGAACGCCAGCGCCTCTCCCGTCGCCCAGTCGAACCCGTCTCCGCTGGTGAACATCGCACGCTTGGCGTCGATCACGCGCGCCAGTGTCTTGTGGATGGTCAGGTCGGCCGGAACCGTGGTGAGCGTGCGGCCCAGGCTGTCGAACAGCTTCTGCTCGATGCCGGTGGGCACGTTGCGCCGCGCGGTTTCGGGATCGGCAGGCTTGTTGAGGCCGGTCCAGCGGCCCGCAAACCAGTCGGCCTCGTTGGCCTTGTAGCTGCCCGCAGCGGTGAATTCGGATTCGAGCGTGGCGACGAAGCGGTCGGCGGTTTCGCCCAGCCAGTCCTTGTCGATCACGCCTTCGCCCACCAGCCGCGCCGCGAACAGCTCGGACACTGGCGGATGCTGGCGGATCTTGGCGTACATCAGCGGCTGCGTGAACGAAGGCTCATCGCCCTCGTTGTGCCCGAAGCGGCGGTAGCACCACATGTCGATGACGATGTCGCGGCCGAATTTCTGGCGGTAATCGATCGCCAGCTTGCACGCGAAAGTCACCGCCTCGGGATGATCGCCGTTGACGTGGAGGATCGGCGCCATCACGCCCTTGGCCACGTCCGACGGGTACGGCGAGCTGCGCGCGAATTGCGGGCTGGTGGTGAAGCCGATCTGGTTGTTGATGATGAAGTGGATGCAGCCGCCGGTGTTATAGCCGCGGATGCCCGAAAACCCGAGACATTCCCACACTATGCCCTGGCCCGCGAACGCTGCATCGCCGTGGATCAGCACGGGCAGCACTTGCTGGTGCTTGCCGCGCGCGCCCTCGCCGGGGATGGCGCCTTGCGTTTCATCGCCGATGTCATCGCGGAACACCTGCCCCGCGCGCACCTTGCCGAGCACGATCGGATCGACTGTTTCGAGGTGGCTGGGGTTGGGCACCAGGCTCATGTGCACCTTGATCCCGTCAAACTCGCGGTCGGTGCTGGTGCCGAGGTGGTACTTCACGTCGCCCGATCCACCGACGTCCTCGGGGTTGGCCGAACCGCCCGAAAATTCGTGGAAGATCACGCGGTAAGGCTTGGCCATCACGTTGGCGAGCACGTTCAATCGCCCGCGGTGGGCCATGCCGTAGACGATTTCCTTGACGCCCAACTGTCCGCCGTACTTGATCACGCCCTCGAGCGCGGGGATCATCGATTCGCCGCCGTCGAGCCCGAAGCGCTTGGTGCCGACGTACTTGCGGCCGAGGAACTTCTCGTACTGCTCGCCGCGGATCACTGCCGCGAGGATCGCCTTCTTGCCCTCGGGCGTGAATTCGATCTGCTTGTCGGCGCCTTCCATGCGTTCCTGCAGGAAGCGGCGTTCCTCGACTGCGGCGATGTGCATGTATTCCATGCCGACCTTGCCGCAATAATTCAGCCGCAGGATCGCCACCAGCTCGCGCACCGTGGTCCATTGCAGGTTGAGCGCGCCGCCGACGAACACCCGCCGATCGAGCGCGGCGCCGGCAAAGCCGTGGTATGTCGGATCCAGATCCTCGGGGATCTTCTGGTGCGCCAGGCCCAGCGGATCGAGATCGGCAGCCAGGTGCCCGCGCACGCGGTAGGTGCGGATCAGCATCATCGCGCGGACCGAATCCGATGCGGCCTGTTCGATCGCGGCTTCGTCGAGCGCAGCAACGGGAGCCGCGCCCTTGGCCACGGCGGCCTTGATTGCCGCCTTCATCGCCATCGGATCGAGCGCCGAGGTCAGGTCATCCTGTGCCAGCGCATCGGCCGGGGACCAGCCCTTGCGCTGCCACGACGGGCCGGCTTGCGGTTGGTCCTGCGCCCCCAAAGCCAGACTAGCGTCGGGGGCGAAATCCTGCATTTCCTGACCCATGGTCATCACCTTCCGAGCGCGAGATGCGCTCCTGGGCCATTCGGCCCGAACATCAGCTTACGCCCCGGGCCGCGCAACGCGTGGCCCGGGATCGATTGCCCCCAAACTGTCCCCACCAATTCCCTGGCGACCGTAACGGCCCGCCATCGCAGCAACGTGGTCAATTCGACATTAACCATCGCTGCGCGGTACTGCGTGCGAACAACCGCACGGCAGCACCGTTGTTCCTTGAAGTCAGACGCGCTCCTTGAGCACCTCGACCAAAGTTTCCCCCAGCAGGCTGGGCGAGGGGCTGACGGTGATACCCGCCGCTTCCATCGCCGCGATCTTGTCCTCGGCGCCACCCTGGCCGCCCGAAACGATCGCGCCCGCGTGGCCCATGCGCCGTCCCGGAGGCGCCGTGCGGCCGGCGATGAAGCCGACCATCGGCTTGACGCGGCCACGCTTGGCTTCGTCCTTGATGAACTGCGCGGCTTCTTCTTCGGCCGAACCGCCGATTTCGCCGATCATGATGATCGACTTGGTGGCTTCGTCGGCCATGAACAGTTCGAGCACGTCGATGAAGTTGGTGCCGTTGACCGGATCGCCGCCGATACCGACCGCGGTCGTCTGGCCGAGGCCCGCGTTGGAGGTCTGGAACACCGCTTCATAGGTCAGCGTGCCCGAACGCGAAACCACGCCCACCGAACCGGCCTTGAAGATCGAACCCGGCATGATGCCGATCTTGCATTCGTTGGGGGTCAGCACGCCGGGGCAGTTCGGTCCGATCAGCCGCGATTTGGTGCCCTGCAGCGCGCGCTTGACGCGCACCATGTCGAGCACCGGAATGCCCTCGGTGATCGTGACGATCAGTTCGATTCCGGCGTCGATCGCTTCAAGAATCGCGTCAGCCGCACCCGGAGGCGGGACATAGATGCACGAAGCGGTGGCGCCGGTGGCGGCCTTGGCTTCGGCCACGGTATTGAACTGCGGCAGATCGAGGTGCGTGGTGCCGCCCTTGCCCGGGGTCACGCCCGCAACCATCAGCGTGCCGTAAGCCAGCGCCGCTTCGGTGTGGAAGCTGCCGGTGGCGCCGGTCATCCCTTGCGTGATGACCTTGGTAGACTTGTTGACGAGGATCGACATCGGGGAGGAAGTCCTTGCAGTTTCAATAAAATAGCCAACCCCTCACCACTTGCGTGAGGGGCCGGGAATCACAATTCAGCCCAGGTTGCCGTCGATGCCCTTGCACGCGACGAGCAGTTCCTTGACCGCGTCGATGCTGACCTTGAGCCCGGCCTTGGCCTGGTCGGTCAGCGCGATTTCGATCACTTGTTCCACGCCGCCCGCGCCGATCACCACCGGCACGCCGACGTATAGCTGGTCGACGCCGTACTGGCCGGTGAGGTGCGCCGCGCACGGCAGCACGCGCTTCTGGTCACCCAGGTAGCTTTCGGCCATCGCGATCGCTGAAGCCGCCGGTGCGTAGAACGCCGAACCGGTCTTGAGCAGCTTGACCACTTCGCCGCCGCCGCCAGCCGTGCGCTTGACGATCGCGTCGATCTTGTCCTGCGTGGTGCGGCCCATCTTGATGAGATCCGGCACGGGAATGCCCTTGACGGTCGAATATTCGGCCACCGGCACCATCGTGTCGCCATGTCCGCCGAGCACGAAGCTGGAAACGTCGCGCACCGAAACGCCGAACTCCCACGCCAGGAACGTGCTGAACCGCGCCGAATCGAGCACGCCCGCCATGCCGCAGACCATGTTGTGCGGCAGGCCCGAATATTCGCGCAGCGCCCACACCATCGCGTCGAGCGGGTTGGTGATGCAGATCACGAACGCGCCGGGGCAATGCGCCTTGATGCCTTCGCCCACGGCCTTCATCACCCGCAAGTTGATGCCGAGCAGATCGTCGCGGCTCATGCCTTCCTTGCGCGGAACGCCCGCGGTGACGATCACCACGTCGGCGCCGGCGATATCGGCATAATCGTTGGTGCCGGTGATCTGGGCGTCAAAGCCTTCGACCGGGCCGCACTGCGACAGATCGAGCGCCTTACCCTGGGGGATGCCGTCGACCACGTCGAACAGGACGATATCGCCCAGTTCCTTTTGCGCGGCGAGGTGTGCGAGAGTTCCGCCGATGTTACCGGCGCCGATCAGCGCAATCTTCTTGCGGGCCATAGAGATTAGCTCCTTCACGAAGGTTTCGGGAGCTTGGGTGCCGATCCGACCCATGGCGCACATCCCCTCAAGCTCCGCGACGGAGAGACGCCTTGACGGCAAGTGCCCTAAGCAAGCGGGCAGGCGATTGCAACCGCCAAAAGCACGGGATGTACAAGGTATCTTTGCAACTGGTTCGCAATAGCAGGAACAGGGCTTCGGTCAGGTTGCCGCTGCGGCGGCGGGGCTTACAGCCGCCCGCGCGCGCGCCGCTTTTCGATCTCGATCGCCAGCCGCCGATCGAGCGAGCGACATACTGCCAGCCAGTGGTGAAACCCGGCTTCGTCACCCATCCGCGCGGCATCACGCGCGCTTTGCCCGGCTTGGGCAGCGGCAGACAACCCGTGGCTGGCGAACATCTTGAGCGCGGTTGCCAGCGGCACCTCGCGCGAACCCTGGCCGGCAGGATTGTCGTTCGCCGCCACCAGCCGCATCGGCCGCCGCCGCACGCCATGAAGCGCCTGGGGACCGTGGCGTGGAGAAAAATGCAGCATGGTGCCCGGTCTCGCCTTATTGAACGGTTGGCCACACCGCGAGCAATCGCTGCGTGGTCCAACCGCTCTAGGCCCATGCCTCTAACGGCAGGTTCGAGTTTAGGGTGGACGGCGCGTTAACGCTTTATCCGCGATCATCGGCAGCGGCTTGCCGGGTGAGGCAAGCGTGCGCCCTAATTGCCGGGTTGGGCGATCCAGCGGCCGCTGTTGCGGTATTCGGGCAGTGCGGTGTCGGTTGCGGCTGCCGCGGGCGTACCGGGCAAGTTGCTGGCCCGATAAAGCGCGTCGCCACCGCGCCTCTCGATCTCGGGTGCAAACTGCGACATCGCATTGCGCCGTGCCGAACCAGCCGCGGCCTGGCCGAAAGCGGCCGAGCCCGCGTCCTGCGCACCCGCCGCCGCTTGCTTCAGCGCGGCCAGTCGGCCTTCCTCGTAAGCCTTCGCCAGCGCGATCGGGTCGCTCGCCACGTCGAATTTCAGCGCTGGCCCGGCCACCGGCGCATGCGGTGCGGCAAGCGGTTCGCCACCGCGATAATTGGCGTTGAACGCCGATGGTCGCCCGGCCAGCCCCGGCCAGCGGTAGAACCGGTGCGCGCCGATGATGTCGACAAGCTGCATCGACTGGTCCCACGTGGGGTGGACCGCGCCGGTGTGGTAGTGCGTCGAAAGCCCGATCGGTGCGAACACGTTGCCGGCCAACGCATCGTTGGCCACGCGCCGCGCACGGTCCCAGAACTGCGCCATCGGCTTGCGCGCCATCGACCCGTCGCACGCGAAGCTGAACTGGCAGCCGGCGCGCTCCGAACCCTGGTACACCACGCCGCACACCGTCTTGGGGAAGGCGGGATGCGACACGCGGTTGAGCACGACTTGCGCCACCGCACGCTGCCCGGCATCGGGCTCGCTGGCGGCTTCGTAATAGATCGCCGCGGTGAGGCACTGCACCGCGCGGTAGTGATCCTCGCCGCCGCTGACGAACAGCGGCCGCGCGATCGGCACGCCTGCTCCGGCGGCCGAAAAGCCCTGCGCCAGCGGATTGACGGCAAGCTGCGCGGCCTCGTCGCCCTGCGTTGCCCAGGCCTTTTCGGCCACGCGCGGCGCGACCAGGCCGGTGTCGGCCGGATCGAGGTAGTAGAACGCCGATCCGGGGAAGCTTTGCCCGGCGCGTTCGAACGGTTCGAGGCCCGCCACATCGACTTCGGCGCGGGCCGGGGTGATCCCGGTGCTGCCCCAGCCGATCGCGCCGAGCGTGACGCCGAGCGCGCCGATCACAGCGATTCCGGCCACGCGCTGGCGCCAGCTTGTTGCGCGGGCGAGCGCCTGGAGCAAGGCAAGCGGGCGCGGACGGCTGGCCTTGGGCGCTGCGCGTTCGGCCATGACTGCGGCCTTGAGCCGGTCGAATTCGGCTTCTGCGGCGGTCGCGGCGGGAATCGGCACCGGCCCGGGCACCACAATGGTCACCGGGCGCCGCGTGCTGCGCGCCCCGGCGGGCAGGGCAATCGGGCGGTACTGGATCTCGAGCGGCATTGGGGCGGGCTAAATCCATGCTCCCGCTAGCGACAAGCGGCGGGTCTGCGATTGCGGGCTAGCGCGGCCTAAAGCCTTGCGCACCCATCGAATTGCGATCGTGCCATGGCGGCACAAATGCGGAGCCTAGCGTAAAATGCTTAACGGGCGTTTTTCACCCCGCCGCCAGCTGGCGGCAATCCGATTACGCACTTGCAACATGCACCTTTGTGCGCCTATGCGCCGCGCCGACGCCGACGGTGCCCAAATGCATTAAGCGTGCGGGCCTTTGAGGGAATTTGCGCTGCAACGCGCAAGCTGCCCCCGCAACTGTAACCGGAGAGCGGCCCGCCATGAAGCCACTGGAGCGCAAGCTCCGGGAAGGCGGCGCGGTCGCGATGACCCGGGAGCCAGGAGACCTGCCGATGGTGGTCGTTCGCTGCGTGCCGGGCGGGGTGTACCGGAGGCAGGTCGAGAAGTGCGTGCCATCAAGGCCCCGCGCGCTTCCCGCCATGGACGGCAATCCGTCCATGGGCTGGGAGCATCGACCGTGAAGACCTTGTTTACTATATCCATTTCGCTCGGCGCGCTGGCGCTGAGCGCTTCTGCACAAGCACAGCAGGCCAGCGATGATGTGGTCGTGGCCGATCGCATCGCCGATCGCTCGATCACCGTCGTCGCCACCGGCAGCGTGATCCCGGTCGACCAATCGGGCCAACCCGTCACCGTGTTCGACGCCAAGGCGATCGACGCGGTGCAGGGCGCCGATCTCTCGCGCCTGCTCGAACGCGCGCCGGGCGTGACGCTGGCGCGCAACGGCGGGATCGGCTCGACCACCAGCCTGTTCGTGCGCGGCGCCAATTCCGAACAGACGCTGGTGCTGCTCGACGGCGTGCGGCTGACCGACGTGGCCGCGCCATCGGGCGGGACCGACCTTGGCAGCATCGCGCTCGGCGCGCTGGGCAAAGTCGAACTTCTGCGCGGATCGAACAGCGTGGTATGGGGCTCGGACGCGCTCGGCGGCGTGTTGGCACTGTCCAGCCGCCAGTTCACCGGGCTGGAAGCGAGCGCCGAGGGCGGTTCGCACGGCACCTTCAACGGCGATGCCACCGCCGGGCTGGAAGGCAAGCAGGGCGCGATTTCGCTGACCGGCGGCTATACCACGACCAAGGGCATCTCCGCCGCCGCGATCGGCACCGAACCCGACGGTTATCGCCAGGCACGCGTATCGGGTACCGGGCATTTCGACCTGACCCGCGAACTCAGCGTAGTCGCCACCGCGCGCTATGCGTGGAGCCACATCGATATCGACGGCTTCCCCGCGCCCAACTACACTTTCGCCGATACCCCCGAATACCAGGTGAGCAAGCAGGCCTCGGGCCGCGCGGGCTTGCGCTATCGTGGCGCAAATCTAGACCTCGATGCGGGCTACGCACTGTCCGACACCCGCCGCACCTACTTCGACCCCACCTTCGGCAAGGCCCCCAATTACAACACCGCCGGGCGCAGCGAGCGCGCAGACCTGACCGGACGGCTGCGCTTGCCTTCAAACTTCGCGCTCGATTTCGGCGCGGACACCGAACGCACGAAGTTCTTGACCGCGTTCGACCCCGAACAGACCGCGCGGCTGACCAGCGGCCACGCGCTGCTGGGCTGGTACACCGATCGGGCCACGCTGGCGGGCGGGGTGCGGGTCGATGACCACAGCCGCTTCGGCACGCACACCACCTTCGGTGCCAACGGCAGCGTCAAGCTCACCGATCGCGTGCGGCTGACCGCCAGCTACGGCGAGGGCTTCAAGGCACCAACGCTGTATCAGTTGTACTCGGCTTACGGGAAGTTGTCGCTCCAGCCCGAAAACAGCCGCAGCTACGACGCGGGCATCGCTTATGGCACGGCCGACGGCACGTTCCACGCGGGCGTGACCGCATTCCGCCGCGACAGCCGCAACCTGATCGACTTCGTGTCGTGCGCGAAGTGCCTGTTCGGCTTCAGCTACGTCAACGTCGGCAAGGCCCGGGCCGAAGGTATCGAGGCCGAGGCCAGCTTGCGCCCGGCCGATAACTTCACCGTTTCGGCGACGTATACGCACCTCAAGGTGACCAACCAGACGCCGGGCAACGCCAATTTCGGCAAGGACCAGGCGCGTCGCCCCCGCAATGCCGTCACGCTGGTCGCCGACTGGACAAGTCCGTGGGCCGGGCTGGCACTCGGTGCGGACTTGCGGCTGGTCTCGCGCAGCTTCGATGATGCCGGCAACCGCAAGCGCGTCGATGGCTATGAACTGGCCACATTGCGCGCCAAATTGCCGCTGGGCGAGCATTACGAACTGTTCGCGCGGGTGGAAAACCTGTTCGACGCCAAGTACCAGACCGTGGCGGGTTACGGCACATATGGCCGCAGCGCCTACGCCGGCGCAAAGCTGCGCTGGTGAGGGCGGCGCGCGCGCTGACCGGCCTGGGTGCGATTGCACTCATCGCCGGCTGCGCGCGCGCACCGGTCGCGCCGGTTCCGCATCTGCACCCGCTGATCGTCAGCCTCAACCCGTGCAGCGACGCGGTGCTGGCCGAGGTAGCCGATCGTGGACAGATCGCCGCGATCTCCAGCTACAGCCAGGACCCACGTGCCACCTCGATGGATCTGCGGCTGGCGCGCAGCTTCGCGGCAACCGGGGGGACGGCCGAGGAAGTGGTCGCGCTGCATCCCGACGTGGTGATCGCGGCGAGCTTCCTGCCCGTCGCCACGCGCAGTGCGTTTGCGCGGCTGGGGCTGCGGGTGGAGACGCTGGGTATCGCCAACGGCGTGCCCGCCAGCCTGGCGCAAGTGCGGCAGATCGCCACGTGGGCCGGGCATCCCGAGCGCGGAGAAGCGCTGGTGCGACGGATCGAATTGGCGCTTGCCGCCGCCGCGCCGCCGCAGGGTTCATCGCCGATCCCGGCGGTGCTGTGGGAACAGGGCGGCATGGTGCCGGGCGCGGATACGCTGGTTTCGGACCTGCTGCGGCGCACCGGCTTTGCCAACTTCGCCGCGGAACAAGGCATGCGGCAGGCTGATCGGCTGCCGCTTGAGATGATGATCGCACAGCCGCCGCGCGTGATCCTGAGCGCCGGCGATCCGCGCGCGGACGGCGATCGCCTGTTGCAGCACCCGGCGCTGGCGGGGTTGAAGCAGACAATGCGTGCGCATTTCGATCCGGTGCTGACCTATTGCGGCGGACCGACGATTATTCGCGCAGTCGGGCGGCTGGCCGAAGTCCGGCGCAACCTGACCCCCCGCCCGCTTGCGGGAGGGGCTGGGGGTGGGCTGCGTGAAAGCGGAACGCTGCGTAACGACAGCCCACCCCTAACCCCTCCCGCAAGAGGGCGGGGGACATGATGTCGCGCCTCAACCTCTGGCTCGTTCTAGCCCTCATCATCACGGTCCCGCTCTCGCTACTGGCCGGGCGGGTGTGGCTCGATCCGCTCCATCCCGCGATCCTCGGCGCGTTGCCGATCCTGCTCGAACTCAGGCTCCCCCGCGCCGCCCTTGCGCTCATAGTCGGCGCAGGGCTTGGCGCATCCGGCGCGGCGATGCAGGGCTATCTGCGCAATCCGCTGGCCGATCCGGGGCTGTTCGGGATCGCCCCCGGCGCGGCTTTGGGTGCGGTGTGCTCGTTCTGGTTCGGCTACTCGGCCCAACCGTTCCTGCTGCCGATCTTCGCCCTCATCGGCGCCGGAAGCGCAATGGCGCTGCTCGCCTTGATCGCGGGCCGCGAGGCTTCGGTCGCGCTGTTCACGCTGGCCGGCATGATGATTGCCAGCCTCGCGGGCGCGTTGACCAGCCTGGCGATCAGCTTGGCGCCCAACCCGTTCGCGCTGTCCGAGATCGTCACCTGGCTGATGGGCGCGCTGACCGACCGCGCGTGGAGCGACGTGGGCATCGCCGCCGCCACCGTGCTGCCGGGGCTGGTGCTGCTGCGGATTGCCGCGCCCGCGCTCGATGCGTTGACATTGGGCGAGGCGGCGGCGCGCTCGCTGGGCGTGAACCCGGCGCGATTGCAGGTGCTGATCGTGCTGGGCGTGGGCGCGTGCGTCGGTGGCGGAGTGGCGGTTGCGGGCATCATCGGCTTCGTCGGGCTGATCGTGCCGCACCTGCTGCGCCGCTTCACCGATCACCGCCCCTCGGCACTGATCGTGCCGAGCGCGCTGGCGGGGGCACTGCTGCTGCTGCTGGCGGATTGCCTGTGCCGGTTGCTGCCCTTGGCGGGCGGTGAATTGCGGCTGGGCATCGCGCTGTCGCTGCTCGGCGCGCCGTTCTTCCTCGCGTTGCTGCTCAAGATGCGGCGGGAGATCGGGTGATGCTGACGGCACATGATCTGACACTGGCACGCGGCGGCCGCACCGTGTTGGACAGGATCAGCTTCGATCTGAACGCGGGCGAAATCACCGCGATCCTCGGCCCCAACGGCGCGGGCAAGTCGACCTTGCTGGCGGCGCTGGCCGGGCTGATCGTGCCCGAGACCGGGCGCGCGGCATTGGCGGGTGAGCCACTGGGCGCGATCGCGCCAACCACGCGCGCGCGCCGCATCGGCTACCTGCCGCAAGCGGGCGAGGTGGCGTGGAACCTCTCGGTTCGCGCTTTGGCCGGGCTTGGTCGCTTGCCGGGGCGCGGCAGCAGCAGCGCGGCCGAGGACGCGGCGGCGATCGGGCAGGCACTCGCCGCGATGGACCTCACCGCGTTTGCCGACCGGCCGGTCCACAGCCTGTCAGGCGGCGAGCGCGGCCGCGCGCTGCTGGCGCGGGTGCTGGCAACCGGCGCCGAATGGGTGCTGGCCGACGAGCCGCTGGCCGCGCTTGACCTGGCGCATCAACTGTCCCTGACCGCGCATTTCCGCGCGCTGGCCAGGCAGGGCAGGGGCGTTGTGCTGGTTCTCCACGACCTTGCGCTGGCGATGAACCATGCCGATCGTGTGCTGGTGCTGGGCAAAGGCTGCCTGATCGCCAATGGCCCGCCTGCCGAGGTGCTGACGCCCGCCGTGATCGCGCGGGGCTGGGGTGTGAATACCGAATGGCTCGGCAATCCGGGTGAACGCGCGCTGGTGGTGCGCGGGGGCTGACGGCGCGTTGCATCCGGACCGAACGGCACTACCCTGCCGCGATGCACACAAGAATCGAGCGATGATCACTTTCGAGGCCGAGATGATCGAATGGCGCAGACCCGCGACCTATCCGTTGGCGCCGATTCCCGAAAGCCAGGCGGGCAAAACCCGCTCCACCGCGAGTCGGGCGAACTGATGATACCGGCCAGGCCCACCGAGCCATCCAGCGCGGCGCCATGGAGCGGAATTGCCGGCCCGGTGCTGTCGTTATGGGTGCTGTGGCTGGTTCCGTCGCTCGGGCAACTGGTCAAGGTTACCGACCTTGCCGGCGCGGTTGCGCTGGCGATCGTGGCATTGGCCGGGCTCTGCCTGTTGCTGCTTGCGGCAAGGTCGCAAAGACTGCGGCCGACCAGGGCATGGTTCCTTGCCCTTTGCGCGGTGGCCGTGGCGCTGTTCGCGGTGCTATATCCGCTTGCAACGAGTGGACGGTTCGGCGGAGGATCGGATCGCGACGATGCGCTGAATGATGCGCTGCGCTCGCTGGTCGCGGGCCATTATCCCTACGCGGCGATGACGTATCTCGGCAATCCGCCGACGCCCATGCCGGGAGCGTTGCTGCTGGCCCGACCGTTCCAGTTCCTGGGCAATGCGGCGCTGCAGAACCTGTTTTGGGTTCCGGCCTTCCTGCTGTGGTGCCGCACCCACTTTCGCGAGCCTGCAACGGCCTGGATTGCCGGGCTGGTGGTGGTGGTCGTGGCGCCGCAAGCACTCGACGATTTCGTGGTGGGCGGGGATTTTCTCGTCAACGCGCTCTACGTCGCGATCGTGACTGACTGGTGCATCCGCACGCAGCGGGGCGAAAGGTCGTTGGCTCGGGCATGCAGCGCCATCCTGCTTGCCGTCGCCGTATCGTCACGGCCGATCTACGCGGTGTCGCTGGTCATCGTGGCCGGGCACGTGTGGCAGGTTCATGGCGCGGCACGGTGCCTGCGGCTGTCTGCGGTGTGCGGCGTGGTGGTCCTTGCCCTGAACCTGCCGTTTTATCTTCATGACCCGACCCGGTTCCCGACCGCGCACGTGCTCGGCAAGCTCGATGCGCAGCCCGGCGCGGCGCTGGTCAAGATCATGCTGCCCGCGCTGGGCCTGGCCGTTGCAGCGCTGGCATCCCGCTGGCGCCTTGCCGCCGAGCGGCCGCTTGACCTGCTGGCGCTGTCGCTGGCGGTGATGCTGTACCCGCCGTTCCTGATCGAGGCGCTGGGCGGCGTGCCGTTGCGGACGTGGATGTGGACTGCTTCGTTCAGCCTGCCAGTGACCGTACTCGGCACACTGGCAGTGCTGCATCGGTTCGAGCGTCAGCTATCCTCGCGCATCAGCCCCGCCGCTTCGTGGCGGCCTTCTTGACCGGCGCAGCCTTCGCCGGTTCCGCCACCAGCCCGCGCGCTTCCAGCATCGGGCCGACTTGCGGATCGTGCCCGGTGAAGTTGCGGAACATCACTGCATAGTCCTGGCTGTGGCCCTTGCTCAGGATCATGTCGCGGAAGCGCTGGCCGTTGGCGCGGGTCAACCCGCCGTGGGTTTCGAACCAGTGGAACGCGTCGTGATCGAGCATTTCGGTCCACGAATAGGCATAGTACCCGGCCGCGTAGCCGTTGCCCCAGATGTGGCGGAAATAGCTGCTGCGGTAGCGCGGGGGCACGTGCGCGGTATCCAGCCCGGTTTCGGCAAGCGCCTTGGCTTCGAACGCATCGACATCGGGACGTGCCGATCCCACCGGAAGCGCGTGCCACTTGAGATCGAGCAATGCGGCCGCGGTCGATTCGCCTAGCGCATAGGCCTGGTCGAACTTGCGCGCGGCCTTGATCTTGGCGACGAGCGCGGCGGGCATTGGCGCGCCGGTCTGGTAATGCCTGGCATAGTGCGCGAAGACCTTGGGGTCCGACGCCCAGTTCTCGTTGAACTGGCTGGGAAATTCGACGAAATCGCGCGCGGTTGAAGTGCCCGAGATCGACGGATAGCGCCCGTTCGACAGCATGCCGTGCAGCGCGTGGCCGAATTCGTGGAACATGGTGTTCACGTCATCGGCAGTGACCAGCGCGGGTTGGCCGGGGGCGGGCTTGGTGAAATTCTCGACGTTGTAGACCACCGGCTTCAGGCCCAGCAGGGTAGACTGGTTGACGAAGTTGCTCATCCACGCGCCGCCAGACTTGTTGTCGCGCTTCCACGGATCGAAGTAGAACAATGCCAGCGACGAACCGTCCTTGTCCGAGACTTCGTAGACGCTGACGTCGGCCTGATAGACCGGAATATCGGTGCGCTTCTTGAAGGTCAGCCCGTAAAGCTGGTTGGCGGCATAGAACACGCCGTCCTCGAGCACACGGTGGATTTCGAAGTAGGGCTTCACCTGGCTTTCGTCGATGTCGTACTTCGCCTTGCGCAGTTTTTCTGCGTAGAACGGCCAATCGGCGGGGGTGACCGCGAAGTTGCCGCCGCTCTGCTTGATCAGCGCATCGAGTTCGGCGGCTTCCTGCTTCTGCGCCACCGCCAGCGGGCCGACCAGCTTGCCGATGAACGCCAGCGCGGTCTGCGGGTTCTTCGCCATCTGGTCGTACATCGTCAGCGTGGCGAAGCTGGGCGCGCCAAGCAATTTCGCCTGTTCGGCGCGCAGTTCGGAGATCTGCTGGATCAGCGCGCGGGTGTCGTTGGCGTCACCGCGTTCGGAGCGGTTGAGGCTGCGTTCAAGCAGCGCTTCGCGGGTCGCGCGGTTGGTCAGCTTGACTGCCAACGGCTGCTGCGTGGTGTTCTGCATCGACAGCACGTAGGAACCGGCGGGCAGCTTGCGCGCTTCGGCATCCTTGGCGGCCGCGGCCAGATCGGCATCGGTCAGCCCGGCCAGCGCGGCCTTGTCGGTGGTGACGAACGCGCCGTCCCTGGTGCCCGCGGTCAGCTTCTGGCCGAACGCCGTGCCCAGCGACGACAGCTTGCCGTTGATTTCCTTGAGCCGCGTCTTGTCGGCATCGGACAGCAGCGCACCGTTGTGGACCATGCGGTCGTACGTCAGCGTCAGGACCTGCGTCTGGTCGGCGGTGAGGCCAAGCGCCGCGCGCCGATCGTGGAGCGACTTGACCCGCGCGAACAGCTTGGGGTCGAGATCGATCGCATCGCGCAACGCGGCCAGCTTGGGCGAGATGACGGTATCGATCGCGTCGAGCTTGTCGTTGGTGTTGGCGCCGGTCAGCGCGCTGAACACCGAATAGCTGCGGTCGAGCATCTGGGCCGACCGTTCGAGCGCCTCGATGGTGTTGGCGAACGTGGGCGCCTCTGTGCTGTCGGCGATGGCGCGCACTTCGGCCTGCGTGATGGAGATGCCCTGTTCGATCGCGGGCTGGAAATCCTCGTCATGGATCTTGGTGAAATCGGGCGCGTGGAACGGCAGCGTCGACGGCTGCGCGAACACGCCGGTGCCGGCGGGGACTTGCGCGAAAGCGGGCGAAGAAACCCCGGCGAGCATCAGCGCGGCGATCGACAGGCGGGTGATGGGCGTCATGACGTTTTTTTCCGAATTCTGGTTTGAAATGGCAAATTCTGGTTTGAAATCAATATCCCGGCGGTTGTGGCCGCCGGGACATGAATGGGCTCGGAAGGCTTGCCGCCTTACCAGATCCGCGCGCGCTGTTCGGGCGGGATATACATTGCATCGCCCGGCTTCACGTTGAACGCGGCGTACCACGCATCGACGTTGCGCAAGGGCCCCAGGATGCGGAAGCGGTCGGGCGTATGTTCGTTGCTGGTGGCCTGGCTTTTCATGGCTTCGTCGCGCGATTTGGAGCGCCAGACTTGTGCCCAGCCGAGGAAAAAGCGCTGGTCTCCGGTAAGTCCTTCGATGACCGGAGCGGGCTTGCCGCCCAGCGACTTGTGATAGGCATCGAGCGCCACCAGCACGCCGGCGTAATCGGCAATATTCTCGCCCATCGTCAGCGTGGGATTGACGAACGTGCCCGGCACCACCTCGAACTTGGCGTATTGGTCGCCAAACACCTTGGCGCCGGCTTCGAAGCGCGCGACATCGGCCTTGCTCCACCAGTCATTCTGGGCGCCGCTGGCGTCGACCTTGCGGCCCTGGTCGTCGAACCCGTGGCTGATTTCGTGCCCGATGACCGCGCCAATCGCCCCGTAATTCACCGCATCATCGGCACTGAGCCCGAAGAACGGCTGCTGGAGAATGGCGGCCGGAAACACGATCTTGTTTTCGAAGAAGCCGTTGTAGGCGTTGACCGTCTGCGGGTTCATTCCCCATTCGGTTCGATCAAGCGGCTTGCCCAGTTTCGACACTTCGTAAGCCCGGTTGAACGCCGATGCGCGCACGACGTTGCCGTAGAGATCGCCCGCGTCGATGCGCAAAGCGTCCCAATCGCGCCATTTGTCGGGATATCCGACCATCACGTCCATCCGTGCCAGCTTGGCCAATGCCGCTTCGCGCGTCGGCTGGCTCATCCACGGGTTTGATTTGATGCGATTGGCCATGGCCGCTTTGAGGTTGCCGACCAGCACGACCATCCGCGCCTTGGCTTCGGCCGGGAAGTTCTGCGCGACGTAATCCTTGCCGACCAGTTCGCCGAGTTGCTGGTCGACCAGCCCCACGCCGCGCTTCCAGCGCGGGGTAATCGTGCTGACACCTACCAGCGACTTGATGAATTCGAAGCGGCTGTCGACGAAGGCCTTGGGCAGGAAGCGCGCGGCCTGATCGGTGACATGGAAGGCTTCCCAGGCCTTGAGCGTGGACAGCGGGGTATCGGCGTAAAGCTTCGCCAGATCGCGCACCGCCGATTTTTCGCCGACGATCAGCCGCGCAGGAGCCTGCACGCCCACGCCATCGAACCACGCCGACCAGTCGATCCCGGGTGCGAAGCCGGCAAGCTCGGTCGCGCTCATCGGGTTGATCGACTTGTCGATATCTCGGCGATCGGCAGCAGACCAACTGACCGTGGCAGCGGCGGTTTCAAACGCCATCACCGCACGCGCAGAACCCGCCGGATCAGGCTCACCGATCAGCGCAAAAGTGCGTTCGATATACGCCTGATAGGCATCGCGCTGCTTCTTGAAGGTGTCCTTGAGGTAATAGTCACGTTCGGGCAGGCCCAGCCCGGCCTGGCCTATGCCAAGGACGGTGCGGGTGGGGAAGTTGGGATCGGCCGAGATATCTGCGCTGACCAGCGACATACCGAAGGTTCCGGTGCTTCGCCCCATGAAGCGCGAAAACGCAGCCTTGTCGGCAAGCGCGTGCACCACCGCGATATCCTGGAGCAACGGAGCCGCGCCGAGCTGTTCGATCCGGCCTTCATCCATGAAGCTGTGGTAAAGCGCGCCGTACCTGGACCCCGCAGGCGCGGCGGTAATCAGCGTACGCAATTGCTTCTGCGTGACTTCCGCCACAACGTCGAACCCGTTGATGATGGCCTTATCCGCCGGAATCACGGTAACCGCCTGCCACGTGCCGTTGGCGTATTTGTCGAAATCGTCGCCCGGTTTGACCTTGGTGTCACGCGCCGAAAGCGCCAGCCCGGTAGCGCCGTACGCCGGCGGCGGAGTGTCTGCGAGTTCTTGCGGCACAACCGTTTCGGCTTGCGCCGCGCCTGCGACGAATGCGGTGAGGGGGGCCAGTGCAAGCGCGACGCTGGCACGGAAAGTTGCTTTCAGATGAAACTGCATACGCGGTGTCATATCGGATCGGCTGGCCAAGACAAGGTCCACAAAAACCATTATCGACCAACGACGGGCCGGGTCTGCGAACGACATGCGATGAGTGCTGGCGCTGGCCGGCTTACCCGGCGCGCAGTTCAGGCGGCGTGCTGCGATTCGCCCAGGGCAGCCGCAAAATGGCTCATGAAATTGCGCGCAAAGGTATCGCGGGTGTTGAGCGGGATGGCATCGTGCGGATTGACGCAAGTGCCGTCGAGGCTGCAGAACAGGCTTGGGCGTTCATCCGTTGCAGTAACCGGTGCAGCACCGCCGGGCGCAGCCGCACCTGCCTGGGCACCGCCGACCAGAAGCGCTTCATTGCTTTGCGAGACCACGTCCTTCATCACTTCACTTCCTAGATCAACCGTTGCGGCTCTCTGTCATGCTTTACGAAGCGTTGCTTGTATCGACGCGACAGCCCTTAAACATTTCGGCCACGACAGTTTTCGCATTCCACTTCCCGCATAACGCCCGTAAAAGGCCATCGTGCGCACGAACAGGGGCCTCTCCCGCCGGTTCATGGTTAAGTGCGGCTTCAGAATTACACCGAATTGGTGGGAAGGGTAGTCCAAATCGGTAGCTTGCTCGATCTCGACCGAATTTTCGGCATGACCGATGCAACAAGATCACAGGTACCGTTTACGGCAGCAAAAGCTGGCGTTCTTCACGGGAACCGGGCTGCGGAGGCCGGGTTTCGGGATAGCAGGGGATTACCATGAACGCGCAGGCGAACGACAAGTCGAGCGAAAAGGCCCCTTTGGGTGGGCACCACGAAGTGCACTACGTCACGCGCACCGGCTGGCTGCGTGCGGCGGTGCTGGGCGCCAATGACGGGTTGTTGTCGACCGGTAGCCTGATGGCGGGCGTGGCGGCGGCGTCGGTCGCGCCGGGGCAACTGGTGCTGACCGGCGTGGCCGGGATCGTTGCGGGCGCGCTGTCGATGGCGGCGGGCGAATATGTCTCGGTCAGCAGCCAGGCCGATTCCGAAAAGGCCGATCTGGTCCGCGAAGCCACGGCCTTGCGCGAACACCCCAGGCAGGAACTGCACGAGCTGGCCGCGATCTACCGTGCCCGCGGGCTGGATGCGGATCTGGCGCAGCAAGTCGCCATCCAGCTCCACGACACCGATCCGCTAGACGCGCACAAGCGCGACGAACTGGGGCTTCACGAAGGCAACGAGGCCAAACCGGTCCAGGCCGCGTTGGCCTCGGCACTGACATTTCTGGCAGGCGGGGTGGTGCCGCTGATCATGGCGCTGCTGCTGCCCGGCCCGAACGTGCTTTACGCGATCGGCGTGGCGACAGTGATCACGCTGGCCGTGCTGGGCGCCGCGGGTGCGCGCGCGGGCGGTGCGAAGATGTTGCCCGCCACAATCCGGGTGGTGGTGCTGGGCAGCCTGGCGATGGCGTTGACTGCGGGCGTGGGCACGCTGTTCCACGCCACGATCTAAGGTGACAAATCGGTCAGGCTGCGGGGCGAAGCCTTGCAGCCGGGCGACGGGCCGGGCGCGCGGCGCGCAAATTGTGCGCGATATCGCTTTCGATATTCATCAGGATTGTCGAACCCGCGATCACCAGCATCACCGCCTGCACGAAGCCCGACCAATGGTCAGGATGCAGCGAACCTGCGGCCATTGCGCAAAGCGCATAGACCAAACCGGTAATCCAGATCATCCGACCCATAGTGACGTGACCCATATTCGTGGACCCTCAGGCATTTCAATGCTTCTAAGCGCCTGATGTTCCGAATACCTCTCTGTGCCAATACGTACTTATCCGGAGGGTGGCCGGCGGATCGGCCGAACGATGTCAACTTATGCGCCGTTTCAGTTTCCGCAGGCGTCATAATCGCCCGCGCGGCACGCGGCGACCGCGCGGCGCCACTCTGCCATGCGGCGTTCGTATTTCGCGCGATCGCGGGCATAGCGTTGCGAGGCCGGCGCATAGTCCGCCTCGGGAACGTAGCGCACGGTCTGGTCCGATCCACCGCGATCCGCGGTTCGGGATTGGCGATAAGCCTCCCACCCGCCTGAATAGCGTGCATCGCGGTCGCGGGTACTGGCCAGTTCGTTCAGGTTGAGCTGGCGGACCATCGCATGATCGCGCGCCCGCGCCGCCGCGCTGCGCATCGTGGGATCATTCGGATCATCGGCCCGCGCCACTGTCGGCACCAATGCGCCCGGTACCAATGCGACAACCAGCGTGGCGTTCAAAATGGTCTTGACCCTCATGCTGCCGCCCCCGTCCCGCGTTATCGGCCAGAGGCTATCGGCATCAGGGTTAAGACTTCAATTACAATGCGATGAGCCGAATGCGGCTGGTCGCGCAATCAGCCCGGCCGGGCGCGCCTTCAGCCCACCAAACCGCTCTCGACCCAGGTCACCACCGCCAGAATCGCGCCGCTGCTGGCGATGAGCAGGCCGAATTCCATCCATTTGTGCCGATCCCCGCCGACGCGTGTTCCGGTGTTGGTGCCAGTTCTGGGTCGCATGGCTTGTCTCCTCGCATCCGGCCCCGATCCCGTGCCGCTGCTCCAGCCAAAGACGACGAAGCCCCGCGCTTTTCCAGACATACATGGTCACAAAATGTCGCCGGTCCGCGACGATACTTGCAAGCTGAAAGCGCAAGTGTTCGATCGCGCCTGGACGCAGTGCCAGGCGGGCGCCTAAGCCCTTGGTCTGGCTATCAGGGCGGCAGGCGGGCAGTGGGCGTCAAGACATATTACCAAGCGCCGATCGCGCAGTTCTGCGCCGAGGATGGCGACCGCATTCTCGGCCTGCTCGCCAGCCAGCATCACCACGATCTCGACATCCAGCAACGCTTCGCCTGGGTCGAGCAAACGCGGATATTGCAAGCGGCGCTGGCCGGACTCGCCGGCGAAATCTTGCTCGAATGCTACATCCCGCGCATGGGCAAGCGCGCCGATGCGGTGGTGCTGGTGGGCGACAACTTGCTGGTGCTCGAATTCAAGGTCGGCGCGCGCGACCATGGCAAGGACGCGCTGCTGCAAGTCGAGGACTACGCGCTCGATCTCAAGAACTTCCACGAGGGCAGCCATCACGCCAACGTGGTGCCGATCGTGGTGGCGACGCTCGCGCCAGCCGTGCCGTTCCAGATCCCGCTGTTTGCCGACGACATGGTGGCCACGCCGCTCCGTGCCAACGCGCAGGACTTGGGCCAGATGATCCACCTGCTGGTCCGCCGCCATTCGTTTGCGCCGCTCGATCACGCCGCATGGGGTGCAGCGGGCTACAAGCCCACGCCCACGATCGTCGAAGCCGCGCAGACGCTGTATCGCACGCACAGCGTCGAGGACATCGCTCGATCCGACGCCAGCGCCAGGAACCTCCAGGAAACCAGCGACAGCGTCAGCGCGGTGATCGATGCCGCCCGCGCCAACGGCCGCAAAGCCATCTGCTTCGTCACCGGCGTTCCCGGATCGGGCAAGACGCTGGCCGGGCTCAACATCGCCACCCGCCGGTCTGACGAACACAGCGACGAACACGCGGTGTTCCTTTCAGGCAACGGCCCGCTGGTCGACGTGTTGCGCGAGGCACTGGCGCGCGACAAATCCGCCCGCGAGGCCATTTCCAAAGCCGCCGCTGCCCGCCAAGTGCGCAGCTTCATCCAGAACATCCACCACTTCCGCGATCACTATGTCGGCAACCACGACGTGCCGATCGAAAAGGTCGTGGTGTTCGACGAAGCCCAACGCGCCTGGACCCGCGCCCAAGCCTCGGCCTTCATGCAGCGCAAGCGCGGCCAGGCCGATTTCGACATGTCCGAGCCCGAATTCCTGATCAGCGTGATGGACCGCCATCCCGATTGGTGCGTGATCGTGTGCCTGATCGGTGGCGGGCAGGAGATCAACACCGGCGAGGCGGGCATCTCCGAATGGATCAACGCGCTGGAGGCGCGCTTCCCCGATTGGCGGGTGCACGTGTCACCGCGGATCACCTTGCCCGAATACGGCGCAAACTTGCGGGTTGCGGATTTCCTCGCCTCGCCGCGCGTCCAGCAGGACGAACACTTGCACCTGTCGGTCTCGATGCGTTCATTCCGCGCCGAGGCCCTCTCGGTTTTCATCGGCCACATGGTGGACGGTGACGCCCAAGCCGCCCGCGCAGTCTTCGACAGCATCCGCGAGACTTATCCAATCGTCCTCACCCGCGATCTAGCCGCCGCGCGCGCCTGGCTGCGTCACAAGGCGCGCGGCACGGAACGCTTCGGCCTGATCGCCTCATCGGGCGCGCAACGCCTCCGCCCGCTCGGCATCCACATCAAGGCCGCGGTCGACCCGCCCAACTGGTTCCTCAACCCCGCCACCGACATCCGCTCGGCCTATTTCATGGAGGAAGTCGCCAGCGAATTCGACGTGCAGGGGCTCGAACTCGATTGGGCCGGCGTGGTGTGGGACGGCGATTTCCACCACGATGGCGCCAGGGATCGGGGCGGCTGGGTCCACCAGTCGTTCAAGGGCAGCAAATGGCAGCAGGTCAACGATCCCACCCGCCGCCTGTACCTGAAAAACGCCTACCGCGTGATTTTGACGCGCGCGCGGCAAGGCATGGTGATCGTCGTGCCCGAAGGCGATGCCGGCGACTGGACGCGCCCGGCGCGGTTCTACGAAGGGACGTTCGATTTCCTGCAACGCTGCGGGCTGGCGACCCTTGATCAATGACGGCGCGATATTGGTTTGCATTGGCTCGCATGCGAATGATTGTTCCGCCAGGCTGCCATTGAGGCTGGCGCAAATCACCCGCGCGTTGCACCGTGGTACTATGCGCATCAAATCCATCGCTTCGCACCTCAAGCCATACCGCATGGTGGCTAACCGCAAAACGACGATCAACCACATGTTCGCAGCGGCGATCGCACCCCACGATGCTTATGACGAGGCCAGGGTCAGGGAAGCTGTTTCCCTGCTCGGCAATGATCCAGATGGTGACCTCGCCTGTGCCTATTGTAGCCAGCCCGCCGAAACGTGGGATCACATCCATGCAACCGTAAAAGACAGCGCGTTCAGTGGACATGGCCATCGACTTGGCAACCTCTTGCCTTGCTGCAAAGCATGCAATTCGAAGAAGGGCAACAAACCATGGCAGGTTCATCTGAAGACCTTGGGGCTCGGCACTCAAGAGCAAGATCGTCGCGAAAGCTTGATATCGGGCTACATCGCTGCCTATGCGGCAATCGACAGCAGCGCGGACACCACGCCTGATCGTCAGCGCCTTGATGCGATCCGTGCTCAGATTCTGAGTCTGATGGCTGACGCTGACAAAATCGCGGACCGCGTTCGAGCGCAAGCAACATCTGCCGATTGATATCCCCACAAATGTCCATATCTTCCGACCGCCGCAATCATGCGATGGCATTCCGCGGACACCTATTGCCTCTCCCGAACAAATATGGAACATCGCGCGACATGAGTCTCACGCATATAACGGTTCGCGGCGCGCGCGAGCATAACCTCAAGGGGTTTGATGTCAGCCTGCCGCGCGATCAGTTGATCGTGATCACCGGGCTGTCGGGCAGCGGCAAATCCAGCCT
>NZ_JANXWG010000063.1 GCF_025351285.1 Novosphingobium sp. | reverse complement strand
GTGGTCATGAAGTCGATCCACTGGCGGGGGACCAATTGCACGCCGCGCACCGCGCCCTTGTTGCGCAGCATTTCGCCGAAGCGGGCCCAGTCGCGCGCGGTGGCGTGGATGGTGCTGCCGCCGATCAGCGTGCCCGATGCGTCGAATTCGGGGAGCATCGAGTGCGTGCCCATCGGTTCGAACAGCCGGGTGCGGAGGTAGTCGCTGACCGCGCGGCGGCGGGTTTCGGCGTCTCCGCCGGGCGCCAGCGAGCGCGCGGCGAGGTCGGCCAGGATCACGCTGGTGTTGGACGAATACTTGAACTTGGTGCCCGGCTGCGCTTCGAGCGGCTGGCTTTCGGCGTATTTGGCCATGTCGTCGCGGCCGTCGAGGAACAGCATGCGCACTTCGTCGGACTTGTACACGGGATCGCCGGCTTCGACATGATGGAGCCCCGATCGCATCTGGAGCAGTTGCCGCAGCGTGATCTCGCCACGCGGATCGCCGGGGCGTTGCCAGGCGGGGACGGTCGCGGGTTCGTTGAGCCGCAGACGGCCGTCGGACACCAGCATGCCGATCATCACGCCGGTAACGCTCTTGGCCATCGACCAGGAAATCAGTCGGGTGTGTTCGTGATAGGGCGCAGTGTAGCGTTCGGCGATCATGCGGCCGTTGTGCATCACGATCAGCGCGCGGGTTTCGGCAATCGCGGGATCGGTGAACAGCGCGTCGATCGCGCGGGCCAGCGATTCGCGGTCAACGCCGTCGCGGTCGGCCACGTCTGCGGCCACTACGGCCAGCGCCTTGGGCGCCAGAGGCGGCGGTCCCGATGGCGCGGACTGGCCACAGCCGAACAGGGCTGGCAGCAGCGCCAAGGGCAGGATAAGGCAGGCGCGATTCATCGTTCCCGCCCATACCACTGGATCGGCCCGCCGTGACAACTGCTAAGGTGCCAATCGCAAACATATCCACGACGCTTCACCGCACTGGGCGCCGCGAAGGTGCGCCCCGGCCCGGTCGTGTGCGGCGACGCTGGTTGATCGCGCTGGTTGTGGTTGTCGCGCTGATCGCGGCGGTGTTCGCGTGGTTCTGGGGCACGATCAACGGTTATGCGCAAGTCGGCGCATCTTATGGCGCGCGCGTGGCCTGTTCGTGCCGCTATGCCGGCGGGCGCACGCTGGGCGATTGCGCCAAGGATTTCGAGCCGGGCATGGGCATGATCTCGCTGAGCGAAGATGCGCATGCGCACAGCGTCACCGCGCGCTTCCCGCTACTCGCGCGCCAGACCGCGACCTATCGCGAAGGCGGGGGCTGCCAGCTCGAACCGTGGAAATAGCCAGCCAGCCTTAGGGGGAACCGATAGCGCACTTCTCCAACATCGTCCTGTGCGACGGGCCCGATGCGCCGCACGCGTTCGACACCGTGCCGCTCCAGCCGCGCCATGGCGATCTCGATCAGTGCTGCCCGGTGTGTCACGGCCACGGCCAGTGGAACACCGCGATCGACCTCGCCAGCTTCCGCTCTTCGCGCACGGTCTGCCAGTTCTGCCATGGTGAGGGCTGGGTGGAAACGGGCAAGGACCTGGTGGGCGTGCCCGATGTGGTAATGGCGCCGGAGGGCTACCCGATGTGGGTGGTGCGGTACTGCCGACCCCAGGAGGATGGGGTGCCGGTGAAGAAGGGGCCACTGGCGGTGGTTGCTTAAGGCAGAAGTGCCCACCCCAACGCGGGAGGGGACGAGACCGCTCAAGCGCGCAGGAACAGCCCCACGGTCAGCGCCACGCCGATGATGACCACCACGATCCGCAGCACCTTTTCGTCAACCCAGCGCAGCATCCTGGCACCGACCACACTGCCGATCAGCGCGCCGACACAAGCCACGCCAGCCTGGATCCAGCGGACCTGGCCCGAAAACAGGAAAATCAGCACCGCGGTGAAGTTCATCACGCCGGCCAGCACGTTCTTGGTGGCGCCCGCAGCGCGGACGGGCACGCGGCTGAGCGCCAGCGCGGCCATCATCAAAAACCCGATACCGCCGCCGAAATAGCCGCCATAGACCGCGATACCGAACTGCATCGCGCCCGCGCCGAAGGTCCCGAGGCCTCCCGAACTGTCCTCGGCCGCAGCAGGCTTGCGCCCGAAGCTGCCGTAAGCGAACGCGGCGGTGGCGAACAGCACCAGCCACGGCACCATCCTGGCGAACACGTTGCTCGGCGTCAGCAACAGCAGCGCCGCGCCGACTGCGCCGCCGATCAGGCTGAGGATCACGAGCGCGCGGAACGACAAGCTGGCGGTCCCGCTGGCGTTCTTCCGGCCGATCCAGCCGCCGGTGATCTGGCCGGGGAACAGCGCCACGGTTGATGTGATGTTGGCCGAGCGGGCGTCCATGCCCGTCAGGATCAGCGCAGGCAGCGTGATGAATGATCCGCCGCCCGCCAACTGGTTTTGCGCGCCCGCCCACAAAGCTGCGGCAAACAGCAGCGCCAGTGAGAGAATATGTGCGTGATCCAATGGGCGGTTCCTTCGTGCGAATCCGGTCTAAAGACAGGAAATGCGTGGCCCGGGCAACCCCGGGTCAGGCAAACTGCGCTTTCCCTTCGTCCGCCCCGTCAGATGAAAGCCAAAGCACCGATCGCACCGGTAAGGCCGCAGCGGGATCGAGGCGGCCAAGGCGGCGGCTATGGCATCGGCCTCGGTGGCGAAGCTGCGCTTGCGCCGGCAGATGCTCAACCGGGTGCGCATTCAGACAGCGGGGAGCAGCCCGCGTCCGGGGCCGAACTTGAGCCCCGCATCCTCATGCGGGCGGATGTAGATGCGCATGATCGCGGGGAATTCGGCCTGGAGGTCGCGTTCGATGGCGTCGACGATGCGTTCGACTTCGCCCGCGCTTAGCCGGTTGTCGAAATCGACGTTGACCGCCGCCACGATCTGGTCGGGCGCATTGTGGATGGTCATGATTTCGCCCACGCCCATCACGCCGGCGCGGGTGGCGGCGCGGCGGACGCCTTCGATCAGGTGCGGATCGGCCGCTTCACCGATCAGCAATCCCTTGGCTTCGCGTGCCAGGAAGATCGCGACCGCGCCCAGCAGCAGCCCGATCACGATCGAGGCAACGCCGTCGAAACGCGGATCGCCGCTGAGTTGCGAGGCCGCAAGGCCCATCGCGGCGACCACGATCCCGGCCATCGCCGCGCCGTTTTCGAGCAGCACGATCACGTTGGTGGTGTCCTTGGTTCCCACCAGCGCCTCCCACCACGATTTGCCTTTGCGTGCGGCGTCGAATTCGCGGAACGCGGCGTAAGTCGATCCGCCTTCGAGCGCGAAGGCCACGAACAGCACCACATAGGCGATCAGCGGCGAGACCGCAGGTTCGGGCTCCATCACGTGGATCACGCCTTCGTAAAGCGAGACGCCGGCGCCCAGCGCGAACACCAGCAGCGCGACGACGAAGCTCCAGAAGTACAGTTCGCGGCCATATCCGGCGGGGTGGATCGCGTCGGCGGGCTTGGCGGCGCGTTTCTGGCCGTACATCAGCAGGAGTTGGTTGGTGCTGTCGACCAGGCTGTGGACGCCCTCGGTGAGCATGGCGGACGAGCCGGTGATAGCGGCGGCGGCGAACTTGGCCACCGCGATCCCCACGTTGGCGGCCAGCGCGATGATCAGGACTTTGGAGTTTCCGGCCTTCATGCGCCCACCCTGTCGGATTGCGTTGCCGAGGCGGCCAGCCATGGCTCGGTCGATTCGATCCAGCCGCCACCCACCACGCGATCGCCCGCGTAGATGACCGCTGCCTGCCCCGGCGCGACGCCATATTCGGGTGCGGGGAACGCGATGCCGACTGCTGCACCCTCGCCCAGCACGCCATCGAGAGCGATCGGCACCGGCTTGGCCAATGAACGCACCTTGGCGGTTAGCGGCGTGCCCGGCGCCGGCATCGGGCCGATGCGGTTGGTTTCGGTGAGTCGCGCGCCGCGCCCGCCGAGCAGTTCGCGCGGTCCGACCAGCACGCGCGCGCCGGCGGGTTCGATACCGGTCACGTAAAGCGGCACCGGCTGCCCGCCGATTTCGAGCCCGCGCCGCTGGCCCACGGTATAGTAGATCACGCCCTTGTGGCGGCCCAGCACTTCGCCGGTTTGGGCATGGACGATCGGGCCGTCGGTTTCGGCTTCGGGGCGCAAGGACCGCACGATCCTGGCGTAATCACCGTCGGGTACGAAGCAGATGTCCTGGCTGTCGGGCTTGGCCGCAACCGCCAGCCCCATCGATTCGGCCAGTGCGCGCACTTGCGGCTTGGGCAGCCCGCCCAGCGGAAAGCGCAGGAACGCGAGCTGTTCGTCGGTGGTGCCGTAAAGGAAGTAGCTCTGGTCGCGCGCCGGATCGAGCGCGCGATGCAGTTCAGGGCCATTCGCGCCTTCAACCCGGCGTACATAGTGCCCGGTGGCCAGGCAATCGGCCCCCAGATCGCGCGCCATTGCCAGCAAATCGGTGAACTTGGGCCCCATGTTGCAGCGGATGCACGGGATCGGGGTGCGGCCGGCCATGTAATCGTCGGCAAAGCGTTCGACCACGTCTTCGCGGAAGCGCGATTCGTGATCGAACACGTAATGCGCGATGCCCAGCCGTTCGGCCACCATCCGCGCGTCGCGGATATCGTCACCCGCGCAGCATGCGCCCTTGCGGCCGGTCGCGGCACCGTAGTCGTAAAGCTGGAGCGTCACGCCGATGACTTCGGCGCCGGTTTGTGCGGCCAGGCCTGCGACGACCGAGCTATCGACTCCGCCCGACATGGCCACGACGATGCGACGGGCGGAAGTTTGTGCGGCCATGGATTCGGCAAGCGAAAACAGTGTGGCCGGGTCGATCGGATCGGAAATGCGCGCAGCGGTCATGCCGCGCGCATAGCCGCTACGGCAGTCCGCTGCAAAGACGATGCGCGCTGATGCGGCAGGGATTTGCTGGAAACGCGTTGTGGCAACCGATTGCCGCCACCCCGACTGGGTGTTGCCAGATGGCCCGCATCCTAACCGCAGGTAAAGGTGGGCTTTACCGAAGCTTATCGATCTTGCGGCTAAGGCAGCGTCATGGACATGGCGTTTCACACATCTTTCGACACTGCATTCGAACTTCCGGCTGGCTCGGGTTCGTGTTCGGGCTCGGGCAGGGCGCTGCGCCCGCTGGGCTGGGCCGAACTGTGCGCGCGGCTTGTTGCAAGCCACGATTTTCGCGCAGCACGTGCGATCGAGGGCGCGCGGCCTGAACGCCCTGCCAGCTTTCACGGATCGGCCGCGCAGTGGCTGGCGCTGTTGCCGGCAGCCGCTGCGGATCGGACCGGCAGCCCAATCGCCATCAGCCCAGCCGCCATCAATCAAGCCGGGGAAAATGAAATCGTTGTTAACCCAACCCTTTCAGTCGCTGGTCAATCTGTGTCGGGCATAGCCTTGCCTGAACCCGGTGGCGCCACATCCACCGCGTCGGCGCACAGGACTGAATCCGAGATGTCTGCATGATCGAGAACCAGAAATTCAAACCGGCACAAGTGATCGGTCCCCTTGGGGAACCGTTGACGATCGAGTCGCTGCCACCACCGCAGACCACACGTTGGGTGGTGCGGCGCAAGGCCGAGGTCGTGGCCGCGGTCAACGGAGGGCTGCTGACGATCGAGGAGGTGTGCGAACGCTATTCGCTCACGCTCGAAGAATTCGCGTCGTGGCAACGTGCGGTCGAACGTTCGGGAATGCCCGGACTGCGCGTGACCAAGATCCAGAAGTACCGCGACCTTTATGAGCGGCAGTTGAGATTTTGATAGCATAGCCAATGGCATAAATATCACACCAACAGTTCCATCGACGGCGGCCGCTTCCCCAGGGAGGTGGCCGTTTCGCTGCCAGAAAGGCCAAACTCGCACAAAATCAGCCGGATGGTGGCACAGATCGCGCCATATCCGTACATGACGCCCGTCGCCATGCGATTGCAGTTGGTCGATCACGTGGCTACTGCGCTAAACAACAAGGCAAATTGGCAAAGTGACGCTGATCTTGCCGCACTCGATTGACTTGCGAGAACTGTCCTAGCGGATTAATACACTTTCCGGCCTGCTGCTGGCGCAAGGCGTCGGCCGGGTCGATCAAGGCTTGCAGAACCCATGAATTATGAAACCAGCATCGGCACGGGCGGTCCCGCCTCTTTCGAGAACGACCAGGCGAACTATGGGCAAGGTTCCTATGGTGCGGCTGATCGCGGTCCGTCGCGGCGCAAGTGGTGGATCGGCGGCGCATTGATCGTTCTGGCGATCGCCGCGGTTGCGGTTGTCAAGAATCGCAGCGCAACCGACGCCACTGCCACCGACAAGGCCGCGCAGGCACAGACAGTATCGTTCGTGGTGCCCGGGCGCACCACGGTTTCGCGCAAGATCACGGCCAGCGGTGTGCTGGCAGCGCGGCGTAACATGCCGGTGGGCATCGCGGGCGAAGGTGGCAAGGTCGTCTCGGTGCTGGTCGACGCGGGCACCTGGGTGCACGCAGGGCAAGTACTGGCGGTGGTCGATCGTTCGGTCCAGGCCGAGCAGATTGCCGGACAAGCCGCCAATATCGAAGTGCAGCGCGCCAACGCGCGGCTGGCGCAAGCCAATCTCGATCGCGCTCTCAAACTGGTATCGAACGGCTTCATCTCGAAAGCCGATGTCGACCGGCTGACCGCCACGCGCGATTCGGCCAATGCGCAAACGCGTGTGGCCGAAGCCACGCTCAACCAGTTGCGCGCCAGCACCGCGCGGCTGAACATCGTGGCGCCGGCCGATGGCCTCGTGCTGTCGCGCGGGGTCGAACCCGGCCAGATCGTCGGCGCGGGCAGCGGAGTGCTGTTCCAGATCGCCAAGGACGGCGAAATGGAAATGCAGGCCAAGGTTGCCGAATCCGATCTTTCGCAGATGGCGGTCGGCATTCCGGTCGATGTCGTTCCGGTCGGCACCACCAAGGCCTTCCATGGTCAGGTGTGGCAGCTTTCACCCACGATCGACCCGCAAAGCCGGCAGGGTCTGGCGCGCGTTGCGCTGGCCTATGACGCTGCGCTGCGCCCCGGCGGGTTCGCCACGGCCACGATCGGCGCGGGCGCGATTACCGCTCCGGTCCTGCCCGAATCCGCGATCCTCAGTGATGCAAAAGGCAGCTATGTTTATGTGGTGGGTAGTAAGAACAAGGCGGTCCGCCGCGACGTGACGACAGGCGATGTGACCGAGAAGGGCATCGCCGTAATTAGTGGCGTGGCCGGGAACGAACACATTGTATTGCGCGCGGGCGGCTTCCTCAATCCGGGTGACAGGCTTAATCCAATAATAGCGCAAGTCGATAAAATTAATTAGTTTGCCGGCAAGAAGTTTCGCAATTTTTAGCGTGCCAAGTATTAGGGAAAATCCCTTTTCAAAGGCACTCGCTCAGCCGAGCGAGTGCCAAAGAACTTCAAGGAATACTACAATTTGTGGGCGAAATGCCGAACAAGATAAATAGTAAGACTGACCAGTTTGAACACATAATCAATCTCCGAATTGGTTTTATTTAGTCCCACTTGGGAATTAAGTGATACACAACGCTATGAACTTCCGCAACCTGTCTGCTTGGTCAATCCGCAACCCGGTGGTGCCGCTCGTCCTGTTCATGGCGCTTTCACTGGCGGGGATTGTGGCGTTCATGGGCATGAAGGTCCAGGACCAGCCCGACGTCGAATTTCCAGTGGTACAGATCGTGATCGCGCAGCCGGGTGCTGCGCCGACAGAAATCGAAAACCAGATTACCAACAAGGTCGAAGCGTCGATCCGGCAGATCTCGGGCGTTGACTCGGTGGGCTCGACAACCACCGAAGGGTCGGTGAGGATCGGCGTCCTGTTTCAGCTAGGCGTCGACGTCAACGGCGCAGTGGCAGATGTGAAGAACGCGGTCGATCAAGTGCGTGGTGACTTGCCCGATGGCATTCTCGAACCGCAAGTCTACAAACTGGCGACGTCATCCCAGCCGATCGGCTATTTTAGTGCGACCGCCGATGACATGACGCTCGAACAGCTTTCATGGTTCGTCGATGATACAGTCTCAAAACGGTTGCTCGCAGTATCTGGCATGGCCGAAGTGCACCGCAGTGGTGGGGTCGATCGCGAGATTCAGGTAATTCTCGATCCAGCGCGGATGCAATCGCTCGGCGTCAACGCGGTCCAAGTCAACGCTGCTCTGCGTGCGCTCAACCTCAACGCTGCGGGTGGCCAATCGGAAATCGCGGGCTCACGTCAGTCCGTGCGTGTGCTGGGTAATGCCAAAACTGCTTACGAACTTTCGCAGACGCAGGTCGGCTTCGCCAACGGGCGCACGGTCCGGCTTGGCGATGTTGCCGGAGTCAAAGACAGTTACTCGGAATTAACCTCGATCGCAAAGGTCAACGGCAAGGGCGCGGTTACGTTCTCGATCGCACGCGCACGCGGCGAGTCCGACGTCGAAGTCTATGATGCAACACAAAAGGAACTGAAAAAGATTGAAGAAGAGCAGGGCCATCGCGTCCACTTTTCTAACGTTTACAACAGCGCCGATCAAACACGTGAACAATATCATAGCTCACTTTCAGCAATGGTCGAAGGCGCGATCCTTGCGGTGATCGTTGTGTTCTTTTTCCTGCGCGACTGGCGCTCGACCATCGTCTCTGCGATAGCTATTCCACTGTCGAGTATCCCAACGTTTTTTGTTCTGAACGTATTCGGCTTCACCCTCAACACGCTGACGCTCCTGGCGCTGGGCCTTGTCGCGGGAGTGCTGGTCGATGATGCGATCGTAGAGATCGAGAATATCGTGCGGCACATGCGAATGGGCAAATCGGCGTACCAGGCGTCGATCGATGCGGCCGACGAGATCGGGCTTGCGGTTGTGGCGACCACGTTCTCGATCGTTGCGGTGTTCCTGCCGGTGGGCCTGATGCCAGGCATTTCAGGCCAGTTCTTCAAGAACTTCGGCTGGACGGTAGTGATTTCGGTGCTGTTCAGCCTGCTCGTCGCGCGAATGATAACGCCGATGGTTGCCGCGTATTTTCTGAAGGCAAAGGGCGAACAAAGCCATGGCGAAGGTCCGATGATGGACCGATACATGGCAATCCTCAGGTGGTCCCTCGATACGCGCGCGGCGCAAGCTTATCGTGCCCGGTTTACCAGAGCTGATGGGCGGCTTACGTTTGTGCGGCGTCTCGGTGCACGCGTGCGCGACCATCGCATCTGGATGATCGGAATTGCCTTTGTCGCGCTGCTCATGACCGTTGGCATTGCCGTAGTGATTCCAAAACAAACTTTCCCTGACGAGGACTCAAACAACGTCCAGCTTCAAATTGAAACTGTGCCGGGCACCACGCTCAAGCAGAACGAGGCGATCACCGACAAGGTCATGGCGATCATCCTTGCCCAACCTGAAGTCGAAATTGCGATCGAGCGAATCCGTGAGACCAATGCCAACATCTATATCAGCCTCAAGAAGGATCGTGCCCGCACCAGCATCGTGTTCGAACGCGAACTGACTCCTATCCTGCAAAAAATTGCCGATGCGCGCGTAACGTTCCAGCAGCAGCAGCAGGGTGGCGGTAGCAGCGGGTCGGGTCGGGCAATCGACGTGATGCTGTCGGGGTCCAATCCGGATCTGCTTATGAAGACCGCGCAGACGCTGGCGGAGCAGATGGCGACTCTCAAATCGGTGGTCGCGCCGCGCATCAATGCCGATCTCAAGCGGCCCGAACTTGTGATCACTCCGCATTTCGATCTCGCAGCCTCGCTCGGTGTCACTACTCAGGCGCTGAGCCAGACAATCCGGATCGCAACACAGGGCGAGATCAACCAGAATAGCGCCAAGTTCTCGCTGAGCGACCGTCAGGTTCCGATCAGAGTCAAGATTCCGGTCGAACAGCGTCAATCGCTCGCCACGATCGAGAACCTGCCGGTGCCGACGGCCAGCGGCGGAACGGTTCCGCTTTCTCGCTTGGCAACTATCACCTTCGGTGCAGGCCCGATCCAGATACAGCGCTATAACCTTAGCCGGCGCGTTTATGTCGGCGCAGATCTACCTCCGGGGGTGGTGAAGGGAACTGCCGACGAAGCGATCAAGAACTTATCGATCATGAAGAACCTGCCTGCTGGCGTTTCAAATGCCAAAGCTGGCAATGAGAAGATCAGTGAAGAAATGGCTACCAACTTCCCTCGTGCGCTTTTGGCTGGCGTACTGCTGACCTTTTCGGTTCTGGTGCTACTTTACAGACGCTTTATCTCGCCACTGGTCAATATGGCCTCGCTGTTTCTGGCGCCTCTTGGTGGATTGATTCTGCTAATTATTGCAGGACAGCCTCTTACAATGCCGGTGTTCATAGGGATCTTGATGTTGTTTGGCATCGTCGCCAAGAACTCGATCCTGTTGATCGACTTCACGATCGAGGAAATGGCAAACGGCGTCGACAAACTCAGCGCGATAATCGACGCCGGTCACAAGCGAGCGCAGCCGATCGTTATGACCACGGTGGCGATGGTCGCGGGCATGATACCCACCGCGTTGTCGATCGGGGGCAATAGCGGCTGGCGCGCGCCGATGGGCACAGTCGTGATCGGCGGGCTGATCCTGTCGACATTGCTCACGCTGCTGATCGTGCCGGCGGGCTTCAGCCTGGCCGATGGCCTTGAAAAGCGGCTGGGTCCCTGGCTCGGACGCAAGCTGCTGACGCGTGAAACCACGCCGAAGCAGGGCGGCTTCACCCCGGCAAAGCCCGAGGCGATTCCCGCCGAGTGACCGTGCCGCGATCCGACGCTCGAGTACAATCAGTGGCCGCACCCGGATTGCTGCGTGGCCGGTCAATCCTGCGGCGTGCGTCAATGACGGTCGATCGGGCGCGGGGGATGCGGCGGCTGGCGACCGGGCTCTTGCTGGCGATGGCGGCCGTTTATCTTGCTTCGCGGCTGCTCGAAGCGCGGTTTCCCGACTTTGCGCCGGCGCTCGGCTTCGCGCGCGCCTTTGCCGAGGCCGCGATGGTTGGCGGGCTGGCAGACTGGTTTGCGGTCACCGCGCTGTTCCGCCACCCGCTGGGCGTGCCGATCCCGCACACCGCGATCATCCCCGAAAACAAGGACCGCATC
>NZ_JANXWG010000061.1 GCF_025351285.1 Novosphingobium sp. | reverse complement strand
ACAGATGCGCCTCGACGTAGGCGAACGCGCCTTCCTCGGTCTTAAACTGGGGGGCATCGAAAACGGACTTGGCCACGGGGACTTCTCCTATGACCAAAACACTACATCCGGGGGTTTGGTATGTCAAGTGTAACGTTCCCGATCAAGTCCGGGGTGACGAAGGTGGTGGTGCCGGGTTCGCGCCGCATCCTCGCCCGCAGCCCCGTCCGCACGGCCACCAAAAACTTTCCTACACGCCCGAATCCTGCCACACCGCGCCCGCCTTGGCGCAGTGCCGGCAAGATCATGAATTCACGATACAATCGCAACAAGCCGGAACTTTTGCTGCGTTTTTCACCATACGCGATGTGTGTGAAGTTAGAGAAGATGGAGAACCTGGCTTGGCGCGTCTGATCCTGTTCAACAAGCCGTTCGGGGTGTTGTCGCAGTTCACCGATCGCGGCACCGAGACGGCGCGGGAAACCTTGTCGCAGTTCATCGCGGTGCCGGGGGTCTATCCGGCGGGCAGGCTCGATCGGGACAGCGAGGGGCTGCTGTTGCTGACCGACGATGGCGCGTTGCAAGCAAGGATCGCCGATCCGAAGTACAAGGCGCCCAAGACGTACCTGGTGCAGGTGGAGGGCGTGGTCGATGACGCCGCCCTCGCGCAATTGCGGCAAGGGGTGCGGCTGAACGACGGAATGACGCGGCCGGCCGAGGCGGTGGCGATCGAGGCGCCCGAACTGTGGCCGCGCGATCCGCCTGTGCGGTTCCGCAAGTCGGTGCCCGATGGCTGGCTGCGGCTGACGATCCGCGAAGGGCGCAATCGCCAGGTGCGGCGGATGACCGCGGCGGTAGGGCTGCCCACGCTGCGGCTGGTGCGCTGGCAAGTGGGCGAATGGACGCTCGACGGCATCGCGCCGGGGGAATGGTGCGAGACGGCGTTGGGCTGAACGGTCAGTCCTCGGACTCGAAGCCCACGCTGCCCATGTCATAGAGCGCGGCGATCAGCGCGATGGTGGCGGCGTTCACCGGTTCGGCGGGATTGAAGGTGACTTGGTCATTGCCGCAAAGGGTTTCGGCGAATGGTGTGGTGTCGGGGGTGCAGTCGAGGTTTTCGCCATCGACGAACAGCGTCAGGCTGGCGGCGTTGCGGATGAAGGCGAAGCGGCTGGCGGGATTGCGGTGGAGCGGTTCGCCGGCGGCGAGACGGGTGCGAAACTGGTCGGCGGTCAGCGGCTCGTCGGGCTCGCCGATCGCGTCGGGGTACTTTGGCGTGCTGGTATATTGCCCGAACCAGCGCGCAAAGCCGGCGCGGTCGAGCAGCGCTTCGCTGACCATCGCGTGGAGCTGGTCGAGCGCGGCGGGCGCGATTTCGCCGGGGTTGGCCTGGCGGGCCAGGTCGGGGTCGGCGTAGCGATCGTCGTCGTCCAGTTCCGCCAGCACGTGGTCACACCAATTCGACACCAGTTCGCTGCGCGAGGGGGCGCGGAAGCCGATCGAATAAGTCATGCAATCGTCGCCGAGAGCCACGCCATCGTGCGCAAAGCGAGGGGGCACGTAGAGAATGTCGCCGGGTTCGAGCACCCATTCGGCGGTGGGCTGAAAGTTTGCGAGCAGGCGCAAATCGTCGTGCGGCAGCAGTTCGGTCTGGGCGTCGCAAAGCGGCCCCACTTGCCAGCGCCGGCGGCCGAGGCCTTGCACCAGGAACACGTCGTACTGGTCGAAATGCGGGCCGACCCCACCACCATCGGTGGCATAGCTGACCATCACGTCGTCGATCCGCCAGTTGGGCACGAAGCGGAACGGTTCGATCAGCGCGGCGACCTGGGGCACGAGTTGGTCGACCGCCTGCACCAGCAAGGTCCAGCGCTTGGCGCCGAGCTTGGCGAACTTCTCCTCGGGGAACGGCCCGTCCTCGAGCTTCCAGCGCGCGCGATCGAGCTTGACCATGCGCGCCTCGACCCCGTCTTCGCAGGCCAGGCCGGCCAGTTCGTCGGGTTCGAGCGGGTTGGTCCATTCCACCCACGGGTTGCGGATGAGCAACGGCTGCTTCTGCCAATGCTCACGCAGGAAATGGTCGACATCGAAGTTCTTGAATTGCATGAGGCGGCTCTAGGCCAGCAGCGTCGGTCAGGCTAGTAAGGTCAGCGCCACCAGCAGCGATGCCATGAAGCTGACTACTGTTGCGGTCATCACCGGAATCGTCGCGCGCCAGCCCATTTCGAGCAGCAGGTCCATGCGCGATCGCATCGCGGTGGCGGTGACGGCCAGCAGCAGCAGCGCCTTCGACCCGGTCAGCGCGAAGCCCGCGATCGGCGCAGGCACAGTGATCGCGCTGTTGAGCAGCACCGTCACCAGGAATGCCACGATGAACCACGGCAGCGCCAGCCGGCGCCACACCGATTGGCCCGCAGCCTCAGCGGACGGTCCGATCATCAGGCTGACGATTGCCACCGTCGGCGCCAGCAGAGCAACCCGCGAGAGCTTGACGATCGTGGCATAGCTGCCCGCGTGGTCGGAAAAAGCGTATCCGCCGCCGATCGCCTGCGCGACATCGTGGATCGATGCGCCGATCAGGAAGCCGGCCTGCTGGTCACGTAGCCCCAGTTCGCTCGCCAGCGCGGGATAGACCGACATCGCCAGCGCGCTCGCCAGCGACACGCCCACCAGCGTCAGCGCGAATTGCGCCTGGCTCAGCCGGTCCTTGCCGATCACGCCATAAAGCGCGAGCGCCGCACTGGCGCCGCAGATCGCCGTAGCCCCGCCCGCGAGCAGCCCGGCATAGCGCGACTGGCCGGCAATCTTCGCGCCCGCCAGCCCGGCCAGGAACGTCAGCGTCATTACCCCTACAAGCGCCGCGAACGGCGCAGGGCCGAGCTTGCCGATCTGCGCCACCGTCACTTGCAGGCCCAGCAGCACGATCCCGAACCGCAGGCAGGTGCGCGAAGCCAGATCGAGCCCCTTGTGCGTGCGCGGATCGCGACCCACGAAATTGAGCGACAGCCCGACCAGCAACCCCAGCAGGATGATCGGAAAGCCGTAATGCTCGGACAGCCACGCCGCCGCCGCCGACGCCACGGCGCACATCGCGAAGCCCGGAGCGAGGCTGGGCAGGAGCAACGGGCGCCTCTCCCCGTCGCCGGCGCTGGCCTGCACCGCGTCGGCATAGTGCATCTCGCCGAACAGATCACCGCCTTGCGGAAGCGCATCCCAATCGATTCCCTGCATCGGCGGTTTCATCGCACGTCCTCCAGCCGATTTCTGTCTCTCGGTGTCATAGTGCTTTTCTTATCGCGCCGAACGGGTAACTTGCAAGGAACGAGCGCAGCCAAGCGCAACGAAATTCGGGAGAGCCTGGTGGAAGCTGGATCAGAAATGGCGGGCGCAAAGCCGCGCAACACCGCGCTCATGCTGCTGGTGGGGCTGCTGTTCGTCGGCAACGCGCTCAATTATGTCGACCGGCAGGTGCTGGCGCTGCTCAAGCCGACGCTGGAGGCCGAATTCCACTGGAGCGACGCGCAATACGCGCACCTCGGCTCGTCATTCCAGATCGCGGCGGCGGCGGCGCTGTTGTTCGTCGGCTGGTTCGTCGATCGGCTGGGGGTGCGCGTGGCCTACGCCATCGCGGTCACGGTGTGGAGCGCGGCGGGCATGGCGCACGCGCTGGCGCAAACCGTGCAGCAATTCGTGATCGCGCGGATCGTTCTGGCCGCGGGCGAATCGGTCAGCACGCCGGCCGGGCTCAAGGCCGCGGCGGTGTTCATGCCGCCCAAAGAACGCAACATCGCGATCGGGCTGGTCAACGCCGCGCCCAACATCGGCGCGATCATCACCCCCCTGCTGATCCCGCCGTTTGCATTGGCATTCGGCTGGAAAGCGGCCTTTTTCGTAACCGGATCGCTCGGCTTCCTGTGGTTGGTCGCCTGGATCGCCGGTACGCGCAAGCTGCGACCCGTCGGCAACGTGCCCGAACGCACCCGCGTCAACTGGGGCGTGCTGCTGGGCGACCGGCGGACCTGGGCAGTCATCGGCGTCAAGGCGCTGACCGATTGCGTGTGGTGGTTCGTGCTGTTCTGGATGCCCGATTACTTCAACCGCGCCTTCGGCCTGGGCCAGGGACGCCTGGGGTGGCCGATCGCGATCATCTTCACGCTGGCAGCACTCGGTGCAGTGACATCTGGCGCGCTGTTCCCGATTCTGCGATCACGCGGGTTCAGCGTCAACACGGCGCGCAAATCGTCGATGCTGTTCTATGCACTGGTGGTGCTCGCCATGCCGCTGGCGTTGCTGACTCACAACCCGTGGATCGCCGCCATGCTGATCGGGCTGGGCCTGTTCGCGCACCAGGGCTTCTCGACCAACATCTTCGCCATGACCACCGACATCGTCCCCGCCATCCGCGTGGCCAGCGTGATCGCGTTCGGCGCCGTCGCCGGCAACCTCTCGGGCACCGCGATCATCGAATTCGCCGGCTGGTCGCTCGATCACGGCCACGGCTATGCGCCGATGTTCCTGATTTGCGGGGGAGCGTATCTGGCGGCTTTGGCGTTTCTGCAGGTGATGCTGCCGAAGCTGGAAATGGCTGATCCCGAGCCGAACTGAGCCGCAAAGAAAAAGGCCCCCGCCTCGCGGCGGGGGCCTTTTTCTTTGCGACCCTTTGGGCAGGGATCAGAAGTTTACGCGTCCGGTCACGCCGAAGTAACGGTCCGCATCGCGCGGGATCTGGTAGCGGTAGCTGCCGCCGGGTCCGCCGTTGGTGATCGCGGCGGCGTAGGATTTGTCGAACACGTTGCGCACCTGGAATGTCACGCGGACCTTGTCTTCGCTGTCACCCACGCCGAGCGACAGGTTGACGAGGCCGTAAGCCGGGATCGTACCGAGTGCGCGCTGCACAGGGTCGGCGGCAAACAGCGAGAGCTGGCTCGACTGGAAGTTGCCCTGCGCGCCCATGAACACGTCGACCACGCTGCCCGTGCGCCAGCGATAATCGGCCGAGACCGAGCCCTTCCACTTGGGCGCAAAACCGAGCTGCGTGCCGTTGGGAACGGGCACAGAACCGGCCGGTGCCAGGAACTGGTCGACGTGCGCGTTGGTGTAAGCCACGCCGCCGGTGATCGAGAAATCGCGCATCGGGCGGATGTTGAAGTCGGCTTCGACGCCGCGCGTGGACACGTTGCCGGCGTTGGTGAAGCGCGTGACCACCACACCCGCGACCAGATCGGGGTTGTTGGCCTGGAAGTTGTAGTACTTGGCGTAGAAGGCCGCGAGGTTGAGCGTCATCTTGCCGTCAAACAGCGTGTTCTTGAGCCCGATTTCGTAAGCGTTCGAGGTTTCGGGCGCGATCACGTTGGTGCCGGTCGCGGTCAGGTTGTAGAACACATTGAACGCGGGGCCCTTATAGCCGCGCGTATAGCTTGCGTAAGCCATCACATCGCGGCTGAAATCGTACTGCAGCGCGGCCTTGCCCGACAGGTTGTCGCTCTTGGTGCCGGTGCGGAACGGCACGCCGTTGGATGAGGCGACCGCTGCGGTGGCGGCGGCGGTCGGCACGGCGCCACCCGCGACCAGCGCATTATAGGCGTTGAACACACCCTGGTCGAAGTTGGGCTGGATGCCCGGGCCGGTCAGCGGGCTGACACGGCTGTGGAACACATCGAGCTCGTCATGGCTGTAGCGCAAGCCGCCGATCAGCCGGAACGCGTTGGAGACATGAGCAACGGCCTGCCCGAACACCGCGACGTTGCGGAAGCGCGAACCAAAATCGGCGGTGCCGTTGGGGAAGGTCGCGGCATTGGCGCCCGGTCCGCCGCAAGGGATCAACACGCCGCTGGGCGCGCCGGCGGCTGCGGTGCAGACGATGTCCTGGCGGGTGAACACGCGCTCGGAGAAGGCGTTCGAGTAGAATGCGCCCAGCACATAGGACAGGAACTGGTTGGCGGGCGACGTCAGCCGCACTTCCTGCGTGAACGTGTGGGTCTTTTGCGGGCCGGTGTCGTGAAGCTGTTGGAAGCCGACGAAGGCTTGCGGCAGCCAGTCACCATCGCGGATTTCGGTGTTGTTCCAGTTGCGGTACGACGTGATGCTGGTCAGCGTGTGCGAACCCACGCCCACATCGGCCTGGAACGAGAAGCCGTAGCCGCGTTCCTTGGTGGCGGTGACGAGGTTCTGGTTGATCGTGCGCGTATCGGCGCCGAGCGGGGTCGGCAGCGCGTTGAAGGCCACGTTGGTGGTGGGCACGCCCGCGGCGGTCAGCGGGCCGGTGGCGATCACTTCGGCGCAGCAGTTGTCGGTGTTCTTGTGGTAATCGGCGGTGAAGTACAGCTTCAGGTCGGGCGATGGATCGTACAGCACCTGCACGCGGCCGCCGAAGTGCTTGTAGCCGTTGACGTACTTGCCCACTGCCTTGTTGAAGATGTTGCCATCATACTGCCCGGCAAAACCCGAAACGCGCGCGGCCAGATCGGGCGCGAGCGGCAGGTTGATCGAGCCTTTCGTGCGGAATTCGTTCTTGCCGAAATAGCTGGTTTCGACGGTGCCCGAAAGCTCGTGCTTGGGCTGCTGCGTGGTGATGTTGATCACGCCCGCGCTGGCGTTCTTGCCGAACAGCGTGCCCTGCGGACCGCGCAGCACTTCGAGCTGGGCAATGTCGATCAGGTCGCTGAACGCTTCGCCCGATCGCGCATAGACCACGCCGTCGACCACGGTGGACACCGACGGTTCGCCCGCAATCGAGAAGCTGGCGGTGCCGACGCCGCGCAGGAAGATCGTCTGGTTGAGCGTGGTGCCCGACTTGAGGAAGTTAAGCGACGGCACCAGTTGCGCCGCGCTTTCGATGCTGGGCCGGGCGGCGGCGGCAAGCGCGGCGCCGCTGATCACCGACACCGCGACGGGCACCGCCTGGACGTTTTCCGACCGCTTCTGCGCGGTGACGACGATCGCCGCCGGTTCTTCGTTGGCCGGATCAGCGACAGCGTCGGGCGCGGCCTGCGCGGTGGCCTGGGCAAACGCCGGGGTAACGCTGCCAAAAGCGATGATCGCGGCAAGCGCGGCGGACGTATGGAACTGCAATTTCATGGATCGATCCTCCCTCTGGCTCAATGCATCGATAAACGATGCTTCGAGCCCCTGCGCCGACCTCGTTCGCACGCGCGGTCCTGGGTCGGCTATCGCGCTTGAATTGCTTTGCATGGGCCGATATGTCAAGCGGTGTCATATGGAATGCATCGGTGTGTGGCAAAATTGTCAACCGCGCGGGATGGGAGAAACGAGATCAACCTGAATGCGTCCATACAGCCGGTCGACGCCGGTTTCGATCTGCATCTTGCGGGCCGAATCGTGCTGCGGCAGCGGCCATCCTGTCCGGCGGTAGTCATTGCCAAGGGCAATCCCGAAATCGCCATGCATCACGGCAACTTCCGCATCGACGATGCCCCGTTCGATACGATCGCGCTGAATGAGGCGACCGTGCAGGATGGCGGGTATCTGCTCGGCAGCGGCGGTGTGCCGCGCGCAAGACTGACGATTGCGGGCAATGCGTTCGAAATAGCCCCGCTCGATCCGTCCTTTGATCGCATTACCGTAAGGTTCCACGCCGAACCCGATGAAACCGTTTGGGGCGGCGGCGAACAGATGAGCTATTTCGCGCTCAATGGCCGACGCTTCCCGATGTGGACGAGCGAGCCAGGCGTGGGCCGCGACAAGACCACCGCATTGACGCAAACGATGGACGCGGCCGGTATGGCTGGCGGCGACTACTGGACCACCAACTACCCGCAGCCAACCTTCCTGACCTCGCGCTGGCTGGCTGTCCACCTCGATGCCGCGTGCTACAGCGTGCTCGATTTCACCGGTCCGGCCAGCCACACGATCGACGTGTGGAGCAACACGGCCCGGTTCGAACTCTACGCTGCCGACGGCCCGCTGGCGTTGGTTTCCGCTCTGTCAAACCGCTTCGGACGCCAGCCGGCCCTGCCCGATTGGGCGATCGGCGGCGCGATCGTCGGGCTCAAGCAGGGCCTCGCCAGCTTCGATCGGCTCGAAAAGTTCATCGCGGCCGGCACCGCAGTCAGCGGCTTGTGGTGCGAGGATTGGGCCGGCATCCGCGAAACCAGCTTCGGGCGCCGGCTGTTCTGGGACTGGAAACGCAGCGACACGCGCTATCCCGAACTGGTAGCACGCATCGCTACCTTGCGCGCACGCGGCATCCACTTCCTCGCTTACGCCAACCCTTATCTCGCGGTCGATGGTGCGCTGTTCATCGAGGCGCGCGACGTCGGATACCTCGCCCTCACCCTGAACGGAAGCGAACCTTACGCGGTCGATTTCGGCGAATTCGACGCGGGCGTGGTCGATTACACCAACCCCGCCGCCGCCGATTGGTTTGCCGACCGCATCCTGGGACGCGAGATGCTCGACATCGGCATCGATGGCTGGATGGCCGATTTCGGCGAATACTTGCCGACCGATCTCAAGCTGTTCGACGGTTCGGACCCGATGGAGGCACACAACCGCTGGCCGGTGCTGTGGGCAGAAGTCAACGCCAAGGCGCTGGCCTCGCGCGGCAAGACTGGCGATGCCGTGTTCTTCATGCGCGCCGGGTTCTCGGGTGTTCAGGCGCATTGTCCATTGCTGTGGGCGGGCGATCAGTCGGTCGATTTCACCCGGCACGACGGGATCGGCACGGTGGTGACGGCCGCGCTGTCGTCGGGCCTGGTCGGCAACGCCTACAGCCATTCGGATTGCGGCGGTTATACTTCGCTCCACGGCAACGTGCGGACGGTCGAACTGATGCAACGCTGGTGCGAGTTGTCTGCCTTCTCGCCGATGTTCCGCAGTCACGAGGGCAATCGGCCCGACGACAACCTGCAATATGATTCAACCCCCGAACTGCTCGCCTGCTTTGCGCGGTGGAGCCGGGTCCATGCCACGCTGGCGCCTTATGTGCGGCACTTGTGCGATGAAGCGGTGGCGCAAGGCTGGCCGGCGCAGCGCCCGCTGTTCCTGCATTACCCCGAAGACCCAGCCCTCCACGCGGTGCAGGACCAGTACCTCTATGGCGCCGACTTGCTGGTCGCTCCGGTGATCGAGCAAGGCGCGACCGCGCGCGACGTGGTCCTGCCGGGCGGATCGCCGTGGCGTTCGGTCTGGTCCGGCGAATATCTGGCTGCGGGAATGCATAGCGTCGACGCCCCGATCGGGCGGCCGCCAGTGTTCTATCGCCCCGAAAGCCGCTTCGCCGAACTGTTCGCCTCGCTTGCCGGCGTGCTGGCCGCATGAGCGTGCGCTCGAACATCCGCGACGTGGCCGCGCGCGCCGGCGTGGCGGTCAAGACGGTCAGCCGCGTGCTCAACGGCCACCCTTACGTGCGCACCGAAACGCGCGAACGGGTCGAAGCCGCAATGCAGGCGCTCGATTTCAAGCCGAGCACCGCCGCGCGCATCCTGTCGGGCGCAAAATCGAACCAGATCGCGCTGATCTACGACAACCACAGCCCCTATTACATGCACCAGATCCAGACCGGATGCTGGGCGCGCTGCCAGGAGGAAGGCATCCGCCTGCTCGCACAGCCGGTCGACGTTGCGGACCCGCTGGTGGGCGAGCAAATCCGCGAGCTGGTGTCCGAAACGCATGTCGACGGGATCATCCTGTCCTCGCCTGTCACCGATTGCGATCCGGTGCTGCGTGCGCTGGAAGCGATGGACGTGCCGTTCGTGCGCATATCGCCCGGCACCAACCACGCGCTGACCAGTTCGGTGTTCATGGACGATTGCCAGGCGGCCGACGACATGACCACGTACCTCATCAACATGGGCCATCGCCGCATCGGCTTCATCCGGGGCCACCCAAACCACATGGCTTCGGACGACCGGCTGTTCGGCTATCGCCGCGCGCTCGATCGCGCGGGGATTTCGTACGAGCCGCAACTGGTGGCCGAGGGCACGTTCGATTTCGATAGCGGGGTGCGCGCTGCGTGCCATTTCTTCGACTTGCCCGATCCGCCCAGCGCGATCTTCGCCGCCAACGACGATATGGCCGCGGGCGTGCTGGCATCGGCGCACGA
>NZ_JANXWG010000015.1 GCF_025351285.1 Novosphingobium sp. | reverse complement strand
TGATTTTCCGCCCAGTTCCTGCGCCACGCGCTTGACCGTCGGCGCCGCGCTGCGCGCGACTTCGACGCCGGCGCGGGTCGATCCGGTGAACGAGACCATGTCGATATCGGGATGGCTCGACAGCGCCGCACCTACGCCCGGCCCATCGCCCTGGATCAGGTTGAAAACGCCCGCCGGGGTGCCGGCCGCGTGCATCACTTCGGCGAAGATCTGCGCCGAGAACGGCGAAACTTCGCTCGGCTTGAGGATCGAGGTGCAGCCGGTGGCCAGCGCGGGGAACACCTTGACCGCGATCTGATTGAGCGGCCAGTTCCACGGCGTGATCAGCCCGCACACCCCGATCGGTTCGCGCAGGAACAGTGTCTGGCCCTTCAGTTCCTCGAACTTGAAATTCTTCAGCACCTCGATCGCGGTGGCGAGGTGCCCGGTCCCGAGGCCAACCTGGAAGCCGTTGGCGAGCGAAGCCGGCGCGCCCATTTCCTCGGTGATCGCGGCGGCGAGGTCCCCTGCCCGCTTGGTATATTCCACCATGATCGCCTGGAGCAGGTCGAGCCGCTCGGCCACCGAGCTTTGCGACCACGTTGCAAAGGCCTTGCGCGCCGCTTTCACCGCGATGTCGACGTCCGCCGCCGAACCGAGCGAGATATGGCCCGCGACGCTTTCGGTCGCCGGGTTTTCGACGTCGTGGCTGCGGGGCGTGACCGGATCGACCCATTTGCCGTCGATGTAGAACTGCATGTAATCGCGCATGGGAAATCCTCTCAAAGAATCAGCAGTTGGAATCAGCTAAACGCTTTCAACCTCACTGCGTCCCTTCCGCATACCACGTGCGGAACTTGTCGTACTTGGGCATTTCCTCGGAATTGGCCTTGGGGTCGATCGGCACGTGGATGACCGTAACGCCGCTACGTTCGTAGCCGCGCGCGATGGCGGGCCCGATGTCCTTGGCTTCGCGCACGAATTCACCGTGCGCGCCCAGCCCTTCGGCGATCTTGTCGAAGCGCACCGTGTCGCTCCAGTGCGTGCCGGTTTCCGCGGTGCCGAGCCCGAAAGTGCGCTTGTAAACGCCCACTTCCAGCCCCCATTGGAAATCGACCGCCACGATGCACACCAGCGGCAGGTTCTTGCGCACCGCCACTTCAAGCTCGGCGATGTGGAACAGGAACGAGCTGTCCGACGTCACCAGCATGCCCGGCCGCTGCACGCCGGTTTCGGCATAGTCGGCGAGCATCGCGCCGTTGATGTAGGGTATGCCGGTACCGATGTGCCCGTAGTTCTGGTTCCAGATCACGTCGTTCGGCTTGCACTGGTTGTAAGTCCAGCCAAAAATCACCGAGGCACCGCCATCGCGCGCCATGATCCCGTCCTTGGGGAAGGCCTTGGTGCATTCGACAATGAAGCGCGCGGTGTGGCACGGTACTTCGCCGCTGCCGTCGGTCTTGTCCATCACGTCCAGAGCCAGTTGGTCGAGCTCGGCCTTGCCGTCCTTCATGAACTTTTCGAGATCGGGACCGGCCTTGCGCCCTTCGCCGAGCGCACGCGTCAGTTGCGGCACCACCGCGCGGACATCACCAACCAAGGGCACGTCGATCGGGCGATTGACCCCGATCGCCGCGGCGTCCTGCTCGACCAGTATCCACTTGCGCTGCGCTTCGCCCGCATGCCAGTGGCGCCAGCGCCCGAAGTGCACGGGTTCGCCCAGTTCGGTGGCGAGCGCGAGCACGAGGTCGCTGGCCTCGACCGCCTCGATCGACGCGTCGGAGAACACGTACTGGAAGGTGCGGTCCTCCAACCCCTTGATATAGCTGGTGCCGCCCGACGTCTGGATCACCGGGCAGTTCATCTTCAACGCCAGTTCGCGCACCGCGTCGCCCGACTTGGTGGTGTGCACCGCATGGCCCACGAGCAGGATCGGGTTCTTGGCCTTGAGGATCAGTTCGGCCGCTTCGGCAATCCGGTCGCCGTCGGCACCCTGCCTGGTCAGGCGATAGCGTTCGGGCGGCAAGACCGGCGGAACGTCGAGTTCTTCGAGGATGACGTGGCTGGGATATTCGACATACGTCGGCCCCGGCGTGCCCGACATCGCGACGCGGATCGCCTCGCGGATCACTTCGTCGGTCTGATCGGCATATTCGATCGAACCCGAATACTTGACCGAGGTTTCGATCATCGGTTCCTGCCGCACGAACTGGATGCGCCCGCGCCGCACGCGCCGTTCGGTCACGCGCGCACGCTGGCCGCCGAGGAAGATCACCGGCGAGTTCTCGACCTTGCAGCACTGGATCGCGGGCATCATGTTGGCCAGGCCCGGCCCGAGCGTACCGAAGCACAGCGCGGGCTTGCCGGTGATCCGGCTGGCGGCTTCGGCCATGAATCCGGCGGCCGCCTCGTGGTGCGGCGAAACCACCGTCCAGCCGCGCGCTTCTGCTTCGAGGCACAAGTGCACGAAGTTGGGATCGGGAATCCCGAACAGCGTCCTGATGCCCTCGGCCTCGAACAGATCGAGGATGCGCTTGTACACCGGGGTTCCGCCCGCCTTGACCTTGAGGTCGGAAGTTGCAGTAACCGGCTTGGGATCGTCGTAGCTCATAGCAAGTGCCTTGGTTGGCCGCGCCCGACGAATTTCGCCAGGTTGCGGTGGAGATTGATGACTTTCTGTTCCTGGTGCGGGTTGGGCAGCGGGCCGCGAAAGCCCGAACTTTTCATGCCCTTGTGCACGAATTCCATGTTGGCGAAGTCCTGCATCAGCACCGGCCCCCAGTTCTCCTCGGTCTTCTCCGCCTCGACCCAGTGGGTCACCGGCGCCTCGCCCTCGGGATAGCGTTCGAGCGCGTAGGCTTCGAAGATGCACTGGTTGGGATCGTCGCCATATGGCCGCACGCGATAGGCGGGGCTGGCGAAGGTCACGCCGTGGAGGATGTTCTGGTTGGGAAAAATGCCCCAGGCGAGGCCCGATTCGGCCTGGATTTCGGGCGGAATCTCGGGCCAGATCACCCCGCGCGCGACATCGTCGGCCTTGGCGCTTTTGAGCCAGTGCGCGATGCATTCGGCCGGCGTTGATCCCTCGGGCAGTTCATCGACCATTCGCGACGCCGCGTTGACCAGCGTTTCGGTCGAGGCGGTGTTCATCACCGTCTCCCAGTTTTCGCGGATCAGTTCGTACGTCGAGACGCGCGGATCGCCGCCCTTGCCTGCGCGCACCGTGCCCGACGCTTGCGCCATCTTGAACTGGTCATCGCGCGTGTCGTATTTCGAAACCGAATGCCAGCCGTACTGCTGCGAAGCGGCGTAGTAATCGCCAAAGGCGAGCAACTGGGTGTGCGTACCCGAGATGTGGTACGGCTCAAGGAACGCCTCGATCGCCACCTTCCAGTTGCACGGATAGATCGCCCACTGCCGCCACTTGTAGCGCATCTTGTCGAACTCGAAGTGTTCGAGGATTTCGCCGCAGCGCCCCATCCATTCCTTCAGCGAAACGCTGTCCGGGTCCATGTTGATATAGATGAAGCCGCCCCACAGGCCCAGCTTGACCGTGCTGAGGCAGGTCATTTCGGCGGTCAGCTTGTTCTGCCAGTTCTGCGGATCGAGCAGGTAGGTGTTGCGGCCCTCGGTGTCGTATGTCCAGCCGTGGAAGCCGCACACGAAACTGCTGCGCCCCTTGCCGCGCACGTCGTGCACGCCCCCAGAGTCCATGGCGGGCACCGAGATCAACTGCCGACCGCGGTGCGGACACACATTGTGAAACGCGCGGAAGGCCTCGGCCCCCTCGCCCTCGGCCACGCGCATGACGATGATCGATTCGTCCGCGACGTTGTACGTCAGCCAGTCGCCCACATCGGGCAGATCTTCCATCCGTTCGACCATCTGCCAGACCTTGGGCCACAGCAGCGTCTTTTCGGCCGCCAGATACTCGCGCGAGTTGAAGGCCTCGGTCGGGTACGTGGCCAGAACCTCGCGGTCCATGTCTTCTGCGGTCAGGATCGGGCGGTTGCTGGTCATGACAGTGCAAGTCCCTCCAGATCACCCGTGTCGCGCCATGCGTTCACCATCGCGCGGTACGATGTCCAGCCGGGGCCCCAACCACGGAAGAGCGACCAATCGGGCTTGGTCTCGCCTTCGTTGTTGAAGTAGCCGGGTGTGCATTCGGACTGGAAAGCCGAGAGATCGAGTTCGACCTCGCGGAATTTTGCAACGTAGCCATCGACCGCTGCCTTGGTCGGTTCGACCACCGATTTCCCGCGCCGCATCGTTTCGGCGATAACGTGCGCGATATCTTCGCCCTGCCGGCCGAACTGCTCGGTCACCGAGGCATTCAGCCCGCCCTGGATATAGCCGATGTAGAACTGGTTGGGGAAATTGTCGGTCATCGTGCCGTACAGCGTGCGCGGGCCGTGGCGCCAGTGATCGTAGATCGACACGCCGCCCTTGCCCGCCACGGTCTCGATCCCCCAGCGCCGTTCAAGACTGCTGGTGACTTCGAAGCCGCTGGCAAAGATCATGCAGTCGATCGGAATCTCCTTGTCGTCGGCGATGAAGCCGGCCTCGGTCATCCCCTCAAGGCCCTTGCTGTCCGACACGTCGACCAGCGTCACGTTGGGCTGGTTGAATGTGGGATAGAAGGTGTTGCTCGAAAGCGGGCGTTTGCACAGATGCCGGTAGAACGGCTTGAGCGCTTCGGCGGTGGCCGGGTCCTCGACCAGGTCTTCGACCCGCTGGCGCAGGCGTTCCATCACGCGATAATCCATCACCTCTCGCGCGGCCATGAAGTCTTCCGGGCTTTGCGGATAGCCATCGGCGGCGAATTCGGCGGCCAGGTTGCGGCTGATCTCGGTCCAGATGTCGCAGATCAGGTCAGGCTCGCCCGGCGCGAACATTTCCATCGCGGCGCGGTGGAAATTGGCCTGGCGTTCGGCCTGCCAGCCGGGCTGGAGGCTGGCCGCCCAGGCCGGATCGGTCTTGGGATTCGGCCGTTCGTCCACCGTCGAGGGGGTGCGCTGGATCACGTGGAGTTGCTGCGCGTACTGGCCCAGGTGCGGCACGATCTGGATCGCGGTGGCGCCCGTTCCCACGATCGCGACGCGCTTGTCGGCCAGCTTGTCGAGCACCGGGTTGTCCCAGGTGCCGCCGGTGTAATCGTAATCCCAGCGGGCGGAGTGGAAGATCTTGCCCTTGAATGTCTCGATCCCCGGCACCGACGGCAGCTTGGGCATGTTGAGCACGCCCGCCGCCATGATCACGAAGCGCGCGCGGATGGCATCGCCGCAGTTGGTGGTGACCACCCAACGCTTCGCGTCCTCATCCCACACCAGCGTAGTCACGTGCGTGTGGAACAGCGCCCTTTCGGCAAAACCGCCACGTTCGGCGATCTGGCGGCAATAGCCCTGGATTTCCGCGCCTTCGGAGAACTTCTGCGAAGGCATGAAGCCGGTTTCTTCAAGCAACGGCAGATAGCAATAAGCATCGTTGTCGCACTGGATGCCTGGGTAGCGGTTCCAGTACCACACGCCGCCGAAATCGCCGGCCGTGTCGACATTGCGAAAATCGGTGATGCCCGCCTTGACCAGATGCTGCGCCGCCAGCAGCCCGCCCCAGCCGGCGCCCAATACGAGCACGTCGAGATCCTCGGACACCGGATCGCGCACGATCGCGGGCTTCAGCGGATCGGTGGTGTAGTCCGCAACATGGCCGCCCGCGACATGGTCGGTCGGTCGCACATATTGCGCCTGCCCATCGCTGCGCAGCCGCCGATCACGCTCGTGCCGGTACTTTTCGCGCAGCGCGGGAATGTTCACATCCTTCGCGTCCGGCGTTGTGGTCGGCTCGCAGCCCATGGTGCTCTGGCGTCCTTCTGGCATCTTCAATCCCGGTTGCCACGATAGTCAACAGGGGTGTTTACCAGCAATCGGCAATTGTCGGAATACGATAGCATCGCCCCCCCGATCGGTCGGCAAGGCGATCGTGCGCTATATGACGGCTTGACCTGGCACAGCGCCCGTGTCGAAATCGGGCGATGGCTCATCAAGCTGACATTTTGACCGGCGGAACATTCGATGGAGTGGCGCTGGTCCTGCTCGCCGCCGGCCGCGCAGAACGGTTCGGCGCGGACAAACTGGCGCAGGACCTGGCCGGCAAACCCGTAGCCTGGCACGCCGCTCAACGCTTGGCGGCACTGCCGTTTTCGACGCTGATCGCGGTCTGCTCCGCTGCCACGCCGGTGCTGACGCGGTTTGGCTATGCACTGGTGCCGCTCGAACCCGAAGGCGCGCCGATGTCGCGTTCGATCGCGCTGGGTGTCGCTGCAGCCGAACAAGCGGGCGCCCGTGCCGTGTTGCTGGCGCTGGCCGACATGCCGCTGGTGCCGGCTGCGCATTTCCGCGCGCTGGTCCAGGCCTTCGAGGATACGCCGATCACCACGCTGGCCGGCCCTGCGCGAATGCCGCCTGCCATGTTCGGCCGCACAAGCTTTGCGGCGCTGCGGCAATTGACCGGCGATCGCGGCGCGCGCGCCATGATCGCGCAGGCCGATACGCTCCCGCTCGATCCACTGTTCGCGCTCGACGTGGACACACCTGCCGATCTTGTTCGCGCCGAACGGATCATCGGCGAGCAGCTTGCCCCAATCTGATCAGGCAGCCTCGATCAGCGCCACGCCTTCGGGTGGAAGATCGAGCATCAGCGTGCCGCCCGGCCCCAGCCGTCGCATTTCGGGTGCGGCAACTTGCGCCGCGCGGCGCAGCACTTCGATCTGCGCGATCGTCGGCAAGCGCGGCTTTCCCATCGCCGTCCACGCCGGAACCGGCGAACCGCGCTGCTGGTCGACATAGCGCACCCGCACGGCATGACCCGCAGCCATGCCGGCCAAAGTCACTGCCATCCGCTTTGGCGTGCCGACCGGTTTGCGCACCGCGGTCGCTTCGGGCAGCCCGGCCGGGTGGCCCACTTCGGCCAGGTTCCACACCAGCGCCGCAACCCGCCCATCTTCGCGCCGCGACGCCAGTGCCGGCCCTTCGGCGCGCAACCGCTGCTGCCCCAGCGCATGCATCAGCCGATAGGTATTGTAGCTCGGCAGCGGAATACCGCGCATCATCTGCGGCCACCCCATCGACCCTTCGGATAGCAGGAAATCGTAGACGCCCAGTTCCTCGTAAGTGCCCGAAAGCACCCAGTGCGACATCATTTCGACCTCGCCAAGCACGTTGCTGAGCACATGCGCGATCATCGCCGGGCTGTCGGACGACCATTCGTTGATGTACATCGGCAGCCTGGGCTTTGCGCTCGCCCGCACCTTGGCGCGGGCACGGCGCACTGCTTCCGGGATCACCGCGGTGATCGGGCGGCGCGGCTCGTCGCCGAACAACTGCTTCTGCGGGTCACCTGCGTAGATATGCGTCGAAACGAAATCGACCGGGGCGTTTTCGGCGGCGCAGAAGTTCAGGAATTCGGGGAGCCATTGCGTCGTGGATGTCGCCGGGCCACCCACTTGCAAGCGCGGATCGATGCCTTTCAAGGCCACTGCGGCCGCCTTGTACATCTGAAAATACTCGGCTTGCGTACCCGTCCAGAAGGCGGGAAGATTGGCCTCGTTCCACACCTCGATCGGCCACTGCGACACGCCTGCAATGCCATAGCGATCGACCAGGAACGTGCCGAATTCACGAATGAACGCGGCGTAATCGTCCAGTGACTTGGGCGGAGTAACGTTGCCGTTGTAAAATCCGAAGGTCCGCGTGCCCGAAGCCAGTTCGCTCGGCATGAAGCCCAGTTCGACGAACGGCGCCAGATTGCGCGACACCAGCCCGTCGTAAACCTCGGCCACGTCGCGGAAATTGGTCTTGCCGCTGCGGCTCAGCCAGGTCTTGGTCTTGACCCCCAGTTCATCGTTGAAGATGCCGTGGAAGCGCACGCGCTTGATGCCGAGATCGGCCTTTGCGCGATCGATGTCCTGCCGCCAGCTCTCGCGCAGTGTGATCGCCGCGCGGTCCGAGCCCACGCATTCTTCCCAGATATGCGGCAGCGGACCGATAACCTCGCGCGTTTCGATCCGCACCAGCGCAGTCTCGGGTGCGGCGGCGCGCACCGGCAGCGCCGCCGCCGCCAGCGTTCCGGCCGAGGCGGCGAGAAAGTGGCGGCGTTCCATCGACATTGGGCTCAGGCCGGGCGCACGTAAGTCGGCGCATCGGCCGGGGGCATGGCGGGAAACGAGCCGTAATCGGGGCTATCCACAAAGGCCCCGCTCAGATCGAACGGCCCACGATACTGCATCGACCAGTGCCGCTTGAGATAGCGCCAGCGATGCTGTTCCTCGACGAAGTGATCGTAATAGATCCCCAGCGTCATCGCCGTGCTGCCATCGAGCATCCGCGCCATTTCCACCATGTGGTGCCGCCCGATCGCAGTGCCTTCTCCGGTCACTTCCACGATCGTTGGCTGGACGATCAACTGGATGTGCGAACAGCGGCCCAGCATCGTGCGGCATGCCTCTGCAATCGCAGAACGGCCCCTTAAGGCAGGATTGGCGTTTGCGGGTCCGCCGATCACGTTTCCGGCGATCTTCCACACCCCTTGGCGCGCGAAGCAATCGGCGAAATCGGTAGCATCCTGCCGCCACACCGCATCGATGAAGCGGGCGTGGAGCTGGGTAATCCCGGCATGGGCTTCGGCAAACGGGGTCATCTGTTCAATCCTTTTTACAGAAGTTCAACGCGCCAGGCTGGGCGCCATGTCGGCAAGTGCAAGATCGACCAGGTTGCGCATCGCAGCGGCGGCGGCCTGGCCGTCTTTCGCCACGATGGCATCGAACACCGCCAGATGTTCGGGCAACGGATCGCGCGGAAGCTTGTGTGCGCGCTGCTTGAATTGCGTTGTCCATTGCACGGCTGCACCCACCGTGCTCGACAACGCCGCCAGCGCCTCGTTGCCCGAAGCACGCAGCAAGGTATCGTGGAACCGGCGATCGGCGGCCTGCCCGGCTTCGCTGGCAAGGCCTGCGCTGCGCATCGCATCCAGCGCAGCGCGCATCGTGGCAAGATCGGCGTCGCTGCGGCGCGTGGCGGCGAGCGCGGCGGCGGCCGGCTCGATCACCCCGCGCAATTCGAACAAGTCACGGGTAAAAACCGGATCGGGGGTGGACGAAAACATCCATGCCAGCACTTCGGGATCGAGCAGGTTCCACGAAGCGCGCGGCGTGACATGGGTGCCGGCGCGGGGCTTGCTGGCGATCAAGCCCTTGGCAATCAGGATCCGCAGTGCCTCGCGATAGGCGGTGCGCGACACGCCCAGCGCCTCGGCCGCCTCGATCTCTCCGCCCAGGTGCGCACCGGGCGCGTGTTCACCGCACAGGATCGCGGTGCCCAGGCGCTGCGCAATCGACTGGTTCAGCCGCAAGTCGCCCGGCTGTCGATGTCGCGCGTTCCGTTCCATCCGCGTTCCCCTGTCCCGTTACAGCGAACGGACCCTGACGGCCGCCTCGCGCGATTCTGCCCGTGCGAGCGGATTGCGCAAGCCCAGCCGGAACGCATCCGCCTCGATTTCGAAGTGATCGCCCGGGCGCGTAACCACACCGTCGGCGCACGACAGCGTGGCGGTGCCGAAGAAATGCACGTGGACCATGCCCGGCCGGCGGAACAGCGCATTCTTGAAATGGTGGTGCTCAAGATTGGCGATCGTGTGGCTCATGTTGGCCTCGCCCGACACGAATGGCTTCTCCCACAGCACCGCGCCATCGCGCACGATCCGGCTGGTCCCGCGCACATCGGCGGGCAATTCGCCCAGCCGCAATTCGGGCCCGAGCGCGGCCTGCCGCAGCTTCGAATGCGCCAGCCACAGGTAATTCTGCCGCTCGACCACGTGATCCGAAAACTCGTTGCCCAGCACGTAACCCAGCCGGAGCGGCGTGCCATGCGCATCGATCCAGTAAATACCTGCAATCTCTGGCTCCTCGCCGCCATCCTCGGCAAAGGCCGGCATTTCGAGCGGCGACCCGCTTGCCACCAGGATCGAGCCATCGCCCTTGTAGAACCATTCGGGCTGGACCCCTGCCTCGCCCGGTGCCGGCTTTCCGCCTTCGAGCCCCATCAGGAACATCCGCATCGAATCGGTCGCCTGCCCGGCGGCAGCGGCCTTGTGCATCTTGTCGCGCCCGTCGGCCGAACCGAGGTGCGTGAGCCCGGTGCCCGAAACGAGCGTTGAGGTGGGTTCGGGCGTATCGATCGGCACCAGCAGTTCCAGCGCGGCGAGGTCGACCGTATCACCAGCGCGGCGGGTTGCGGTTTCGCTCAAGGTCGTGCTGTCCGCTTCGGCAGCGCGAACCAGATCGAGCGTCGTTGTCACGCCAGCGATCACACGTGCCTGTCCTTCGGCATCAAGCCCGGCGACCCCTCGCTGCGATCCGCGCGCGAACTGAACCAGCGAACCGATCATGATGCGCGCTCCCACACGCCGTCGATCTTGCGCGGAATGCCCCAGGGATTGCCAGCCTGAAGCGGTGGCGGCAGCAGCGTGTCGGGCAGGTCCTGATAACACACCGGCCGCAGGAACCGCACGAGCGCCAGCGTGCCGACCGAGGTGGTGCGCGCATCCGACGTGCCAGGATAGGGCCCGCCGTGGACCATCGCATGCGTTACTTCCACGCCCGTCGGCCAGCCGTTGGCCAGCACGCGCCCGGCCCGATCGGCCAGCAGCGGCAGCACGTGCGCGGCCATCGCCTCATCGGCCGCATCCATCTGCAACGTGGCGGTAAGCTGGCCTTCGAGCCCGCGCAGCACCAGCGCCAGTTCGGCCTCATCGGCACAACGCACGATCACGGCGGCGGCGCCGAACACTTCGTGACCGAGCGCCTTGTCGGCCAGAAACGCGATCGCGCTGGTGGTGAACAGCGCGCCCTGCCCGCGATTGCAACCTTCGGGTGCGGCGCCAGTGGCCACGCGCGTCGCCGCAGCGTTGCCAGCGAGCGCAGCCACGCCCGCGTTATAAGCGGCATGGATGGCGGGCGTCAGCATGACTTGCGGCGCGGCGGCGGACAGCGCGGCCGAAGCGGACGCGACGAAACGGTCGAGCCCCGGTCCGTCGATCGCCAGCACCAGCCCCGGATTGGTGCAGAACTGGCCCGAACCCATGGTCAACGAGCCGATGAACGCCGCACCCAGCGCTTCCCCGCGCGACGCCAGCGCCGCGGGCAGCAGCACCACCGGATTGACGCTGCTCATCTCGGCATAGACCGGGATCGGTTCGGCGCGATTGGCGGCCAGTTGCGCCAGCGCCAGCCCGCCTCCGCGTGATCCGGTGAAGCCTACCGCCTTTATCCGGGGATCGCTGACCAGCGCCTCGCCCAATGCGTTCGCGCGGCCGGGGAGATAGGCGAACACCCCCGACGGCAAACCGCACTGCGCCAATGCCGCCACGATCGCGCGCGCC
>NZ_JANXWG010000123.1 GCF_025351285.1 Novosphingobium sp. | reverse complement strand
CGCTGTGCTGTCAAAATCTTCCCTCAAGCTGATCGCTGATCCCATGGTCACGCCCTCCAATTGCAGGGCGCCATTGATTCAGAATTTCGCCAGTTTGGGAATCCCCCCCGTGAGTCAGCCTCACGGCAGGTTGGTATAAGGAGGCTGAAATCGCATGCGCGCTGGCTGGCCACGTTAAAGTAAGCTGGAAACATTTAGGCGCTCGCAAGAACGGGCCAAGTTGCATGCTCTACGGTCTCGCCGCGATGAAAAGCGCTGGTTATTTGCCGAAGGAAATGGCGGACCTAGCGATTCCTCGCGCGCAGCGCAGCTAGTTGCCCGTGCATATAAGCTTGGTGACGCGGAAGCCTGCCTGCCAAAGGCATCGAATTGACCAAGCGTAAAACACAAATATTAAATCCGAGCCGTGAACAATATTCCAGGGAATCTGGACGGCGAATATGTCGAGCAAAAAGTTTGGGGGACGTTCTGCTATCATTGATATTAGAGGCTTTAGCGACATTCGCGCATTCGACCGCGCTATTCACGTCAATCGCCTCTGCTCAAACTGAGAGCACGACGCGGCATGCCCATGCCCATGCCCATGCCCATGCCCCTAGGGCCTGCATTCCTTCGAGCACTGCTACTGCATGATCACGTAATAATCAGATTTTATTTTTCCGGGGTTGGAAAGTAGGATCGCGTAGCGTGTGGTCCAAGCCGGGACCCAATCGCATCGCGACTTGGGCGATGCTGCCGCGCATACGGACTGCCCGTCGTCACCCCTAACCGAAAGGCTAAACTCCGAATTGGTCAAAGCCACGACGGCGACGCGCGCTCGCTGGCCCGCAAGAAAGGTTTGATCGAACTGTGTCGTGGCACCGGGAGCGATGGCGACCATCCTGTACCCTGCGCCCAGCACTCGGTTGCGAAATGGTATGGCGGCGGCGTGGGGCTTCCGCTGAATAGCATCTGATCGAGCAAGCCAGCGCGCCGCTTCGTCCTGCATACCGTCCAAGGGCAGAGCACCTGCTTGAAGGAGTGCGTTCGCCGCCGCACGCATCGCCTGACCATTGCGATGTTCCTCTGCAGAATTTCCAGATGCCAAAGCAGCTACTACGCGGTCGAATGCGTCAGGCAAGCTGTTGGCTACGGCAAGTAGGGATAGCGATGCGAACGCAAGAGCCCCGCGATTTCTTCTCATGCCTCACCCGCGATGCAAATCACGAACCGCGCGCCTGGCTCAGCATCTTCGTAAACTGACCAAAGACCGTGCCTTGCCGCGATGATGCGAACCAAAGCAAGACCGAGTCCATGGCCTCCGCCGGATTCGCCGACTCTTTGGAAACGAGAAAATATGCGATCACGATCTGATTTGGCGATCCCGGGTCCATTGTCTTCCACCATAATCCGTGGCCCTTCAGAAATGGTCATGCGGACGCGCGAACCGTACGGCGCGTATTTGAATGCGTTGTCGAGCAAGTTGGCGATCAGCCGCGTTATGCCCATTGGCTCGCCGCGCATCATTATGCCAGGCGCAATCCGGGTCGAAAAATCGAGGCTCGCTTCCTCGGCGCTTGCTGCATAGAGCTCGGCAAGATTGGCGGCCAGTTCCGAAAGGTCGAAGAACTGTGCTTTCTCGTCAATGTTGGACGTCGCCTCGGCAAGTGCGATGTCCAAAAGCGAATCGAACAGCGAAACGATCGACCGAATATCCTGTCGCGCATGCTCAAGCTCGGACGTCATTCGGTTATCGACGCTGAGTTCAAGAGCGCGGATCAGGCGCGTGTCGAGATGGACGAGCGGCGTGCGCAATTCATGCGCGATATTGTCGCTGATTTCGCGCTGGGCGACGAGCAATTCATCAATTCGGTCGAGATGCGAATTCACATTACCGGCCAAAGCAGTGAGATCGTCGCGCGATCGGTTGAGACCGACCCGCGCCAGCCGCTCACCATGATCAAAACGCGTGAATACGTTATTAAGCACCGTGATCCGATCACCGAAGCGTGCGGCGACGACTGCCGCTGCGGCCATCGATGCCAGTATCGCAGGGACCGCGACGAAAAATATGACGGTTTGCAGCCGTTCGATCAGTCGCGCCGACGATGCGAGCGACCTACCTACGACCAGTGTCAAGCCGCCCCGGAGTCGGGTCGCCCGGACGATCATTGGGTCACCGTCCGCGTGAAGGATCGAGGACTGCGAGTGGTCCGCATCGATGGCGGGCATTCGCGCAATATTTCCTGCAATCCGCCGACCGGTGTTATCGGAGAGAAAATAAGCTGCTGACGGCGCTGTCGCCGAGTCAAGTTGCGTGCGATCGATAATCCGCCGCCTCAATTCGGCGACCCCGCCTTGAACCATCACGTCGGTCAGACCCGCAATATCGGCATCGATGGTGCGTAAGAGATCGTCGCGTTGCTGCTGCTCGATCGTCGTCGTCGCCGCCATCGCAACTCCGACGATTGCGACCAGCATAACCAACGTCGAAGTTAGCGCCTGACGAATAACGATCGATGCCAGCCTAAACTTCATCACGGTAGCGATTGCGCCTCCGGGACGACGAGACGATAGCCGCGCCCACGGACATTTTCGAGGCAGGTGCCGCTAAATCCATCTTCGAGTTTTCGCCGGAGCCTGACGAGGTTGACGTCGATGACGTTGGTCTGCGGATCGAAGCTCAGGTTCCAGACGTTCAACAAAAGCATTTCGCGGGTCACGATCTCGCCTGCATTTTCCATAAGATACTTCAGCAGCTCAAATTCTTTCGGGCTAAGCCCCAGATGCTTTCCGCCGCGGTGTGCCGTGCGAGCGCGGACATGCAATTCGATGTCGCCATGGATTAGAACTGGCTGACGTGACTGCACAGTATTGCGCCGGTGCAAGGCGCGGACACGTGCAACGAGCTCGTTCGGCTCGAACGGCTTCGCCAAATAGTCGTCGGCACCTCGGTCAAGTCCTTCTACTCGGTGTTCGGCGCGACCGAGTGCTGACAACATCAACACCGGTTTTTCAATGCCTGCGCCTCGGATGCGTGCAACCACATCGATCCCGCTCATGCCAGGAAGCATCCAATCGAGGAGAATAACGTCGATGTTTGCGTTGCCTGCCTGATGCAAGCCCGTCTCTCCGCTGTTCACCCAGTCGACGGCAATTTGGTCGCGTTCCAGCCAGGCCGAAATCGCTTCTGCGGTTTGCGGATCGTCTTCGATAAGCAATACGCGCATAGTCCCTGCCCCGGTCAAACTTCCAGTTGGATGTCGCGCCGTGCACGACGGCTGGCCAGTGACAAATGCTGTCATGAACGTCGCTATCGTCCGATCAACACGAACGGTGCCCATATGGCGGGGTGCGCCGAGTGCGGTACCTTTCTATCGGACAAGAGGGAAAGCATTGCATGTTGCAATGCCACGGCGCGCGTTGCGCCGGCTTGGGTGTTCTGCACGGTCGCAACGGTAAGCTGCGCGGCGGCATCGTCGCGAACGGGCCAGTGCGATACGAGCAACGATCGTGCGCCTGCCTGAACGAAGGCAGCCGCAAGTCCGCTATAAGCGGGGCCCGCAGACCCCGACCCGTCTGCACTATTACACGCTGACAGGATAACCCAATCGGCGTTGAGATGAAGCGCGGCAATCTTAGACGAGGTCAGCATCCCGTCATTTTCAGATGTCGGGTGGTCGGGGGGCGTGAGCACCAACGCTGGTTCGCGTAAGCCAGCAAAATCGCCGCTCATCAGACCATGCGTGGCAAAGGCGATAATCGTATACTGATCGAGTTGCATTGACGTCAGCATAGTCTCAGTTGCGTTGGCACCAATCAACGTCAAGCTATCTTTACTGCCGAGGATCGTCTGCATTCTATCGAGTTCCGCGCGCGCTCCTGGCAGCGATGGCAAATTCCGTAGTGCCGCCATATCGACCGCACCGCTGCGAAAGGGCAGCCCACGGCTGGATGCAATTTGGACATTGCCAAGCAATGGCGCTCCGACACCCAAAAAGCGTTCCGCCCGAGCAGTCCGCGGCACAGACGTTGTTAGCGACGCAAGCGTTGGCAAAATGGTCGTATCATGGGTCCGAACCAACCATGCGACGTTTGCCAGCCGGGTCGCGCGGTTCGCGCTTCTTTCGACCAATAAGGCCGGCGGAATGGTCGCAAGCGCACCTGAGGCATAGTAAAGCATATGCGGATGACGTTTGAACGATGCCACCCCGATATCCGGCACAATTGCGTGCAGGAGCGAATTTGCAGCGGCGGTATCGAATGCCGCACTTGTCGCCGACGTTGTCGCCATATCGGCGACGGACCGGCGAACGCGGGCCGTCAGCGCGGCGATCTGCGCGCGATTGAACGGCGTCTTTTTCCATGTAAGGCCGACGCGCGTTACGGTGATCGCCAATGTGCCGTCATCCACGGGAAGCGGCGCAACCAGTATGTCGCTGTCACCAAGGCTGGCCGAATACGCTGCAAGCGAGACTGGCGTCGGGCGGCCGAGTGCGCGAATTTGCGGGAAATCGCGATCGAGCGTCTCAGTCAAAGCTGCTGTTGCGACGTCGTTTGCGGCAATCGCTGCCGCGATGCGTGCGGTTTCCCCTTCCTGTTTGGCAGTAACTGCATAGCTACGCTGGCTGTCGAGCAGCTGCCGTTCGCGAATATGATCCTGGAGCGCACGCGCCATCGTGGCGGATGCTGGACTGGCGGCAGCGAGGCGCACGGCCAAGTCGGAGTTGACCAGCACGATGTCGGACAGGTTGGCAAGTTGAAGCGCACGAAACCCCTCGCTTTGGTGACCCGACGCAAATGCGAGATCGGCGACGGTTGCGAAGGTCGACGACAGCACCGGACCATAGCGAACCAAGTCACCCCGCGCGGTCGACGTGTCGAGCAATTTCGCCTCGAGTAGGGCAGCCTGCGGAGCGGCGAGCGCATAGCCCTGCGTTGTGCCCGAGGCGCGAGCAACTATTTTTGCATAGGCAATTTCGGCACCAAGCCGCCTGACACTGTCGGGGACAAGCTTTGCGCGGAGGATCGCCATTTGCGGCGTTGCCATGCCAAGAGCCGCTGCCGCCGAATTCGATTTTAAATGCATTCGCCCAAGCGTCGCGGCATATTCGAGCCGGGCGAGTGCCCGTTGCGGGTGCCCCGCAGGCGTATCCTTTTCGATAGCCGCGATCGCTGCCGACCGCCGGGCAAGCGCGAGCTTCAGGTCGCCGCGCGCTTCAGCGGCGTCTGCCGCGAATCGAAGCGGATAGGCCAGCGTGATCGGATCGCTTTTATCGTAAGCTTTCAGATGCCACTCACGTGCGCGGAGCCAAAGCGCTTCGGCTTCCTCGTGCCGTCCCTGACTGTTGATCGTTGTCGCGAAGTTGGAAAGCTGCGTGGCGCGCGAAAACCAATTGGTCGGCTCGTAGAGCTGCTGACGATCGAGCACGCGGCGTAAGACGGCTTCGGCTTCGGAAAGGCGACCGGCGTTGCGCAGCGATACGGCAAGATTGCTGAGCGCAAATGTCGTGCCGGTATTATTCTCGGGCAAGTTCGATAGCGCCCAATTGGCAGCGCGCTCATTTTCGGTCAGCGCCTCTTCGGCGCGGCCAACCGCGTCGAGACCGGCAGCATGGCTGGAAATGGCATCGACGATGAATGAGTCATTCGCTGGCAGGCATTTTGCAAAGAGCGTGCTGGCGACGTCGCCAAAATGCTCGGCTTCGACGAACTGCCCCCGGGCATTCGCGACGAATCCGAGCGCAAAATTGGCAAGGCCGACTTCCGCACTTTCAGATCCGAAATTGCGTTGGGCGAGTGCCAGTGCTGCCATGCCGTTGCGTTCCGCCATGTCGAACGCGCCCGCGGTGGTGTCGGTCATCGAAACAAGCGACAATAATTCTGCATTCCATGGAGCATCGATCAGCCCCTTGGCGACAACAATGTTTTCTCCAGTTCGTGCGGTTTCAGCAGCTCGGCCGGCGTCCGCAGTACTTCCCATTGCCCATGCGAGCCAGCCATAGCTGCGCGCCAAGATTTCGGGAGACGTTGACGTATCGCTTTTGGCGTCATCAATCAGAGCGCTCCACAGCTTGGCGCTGCCGTCGGGATCGGCATCCTTATCGCGTTCAAGGAGAGCAGTAAAACGTCCGCTAACGCTGGCTGGATCTAGGGGCATTGTGGAGACTTTTTGTGCCGGCGGGCAAGCTAATGCCGCCATCGGCAGCGTCGAAAGACCGAACGCCATTAAACCAACCGGCAGTCGAACCATTGCACGCACCCCCCGAACTGAGTCCGGAAAGAAGGCGGCACCAGCAGCATGAGTGTTCACGTCGATTGACAATTTTGTCCAGCGATTCGGTTGAAACCACTTGAGCCGGGTCAAGGCGCAACCCTTACAGCCTTTGTAAATCGACTTGCCCTCGCGCTCCCCTAAGCCAGCCCCAAGTTCAAAGGGGCACTTCGACAATGTTCAATTCAAACCGCAAGGCAATGCTCGCAGCTATTTCAGTCATAGCGTGCACGCATCCGGCCTATGCCGCGCCTCAGAATCTGGTTGAACAAGCAATGGCTCTGATCGATCACGGCAAGGCAGCCGATGCCTACAGATTGTTGCGGCCCGCGCTCGCCGATCGGGCTGCCGACCCTGACTACAACTATGCGCTTGGACTCGCCGCCGTCGATTCGGGGCACGTTACCGAGGCGATTCAGGCCCTTCAGCGCGTTCTTGCGGTCAACCCCGATCAAGCGCAGGCCCGGGCGGAGCTTGCCCGTGCCTATGCGCTCAGCGGGGATATCGATACCGCACGCCGTGAATTCGACGTAGTTTCGGGCGATCCGACAATTCCCGATCCAGTGCGCCAGCGGTTCACCACGCTCGTCAAGGGCATTGAGCATACCCTCAAACCTGGCGGCAGTGTCACTGGATTCCTCGAGGCTAGCGGCGGGTATGATAGCAACGTCAACGCCGCGACCAGCGCGACACAGATCGTCATTCCGGTATTCTCGTTTCTCGGTCCCGCGACACTGTCGAGCAATGCCCGCAAGCAGGCCGACGGATTTGGGTCGATCGAAGGGGGTGCGAGTGCCGAATATGGCTTCAACCGCCAATCGCGCGTGTTTGCTAGCGTGCTGGCATCAGGCCGCTTCAATGGCTCACAGACCGGCCTGAACCAGGCGCTCGGCACGGCGACAATTGGCTACGCTCACACCGCCGCGAACCGTGACGTCGCTTCGATTTCGTTGCAGACACAGCAGTTTTTTCTGGCTGGTGATCATTATCGCGCGGCGTCGGGCCTCGTCGCCCAATATACGCATTTGCTACCCGGAGGTCATGCGCTGTCGGCGCAAGCGCAGTTTTTTGATGTGACTTATCCAACCGACCGTTTGCGCGATGCGCGCCGATTTGGGCTCGGCGTCAATTACGTCACGCGGACGATCTATGTCGCTGTGCAGGGTGGACATGAACAAACCCGCGCTGCTGCTGCCGACAATTTATCGAACAGCTTTGGCGGCATTCGCGTTGCTTTCGAGCGATCAGTCGCAACCAAGATCGCGGTCTTCGGCGCGGTTGCTTTCGAAGCACGGCGCTACGATGCGCCCGATCCATTGTTCCTGATTGCCCGCCGCGACAATCAATATGACACGAGCGTCGGATTGCGATTTCGCTTGACCCCCCATGTCACGGTCAACCCGCAGGTAAGTTACACGCGCAACGACAGCAACATCGCCATCGATAGCTATGACCGCGTCACGGCGAGTGCTGCAATCCGCTTCGAATTCTGATCTCAACCGGGGATGCCGACCATGTTCACACACTCGAAATTCAAGTCGCTCACCCGTTTTGCGCTGCTAGCCAGCACGACAGCGATGATCGCCGTTACACCGGCCTATGCCGGCGAAATCATTTTTGCGACGGGCGTGGTCAACCAAGGGGCGCCAGTTCGCGCTGGCGTGCTGACATCGGGACTAGATTTCCGCGGATCGCCCGCGACGGTTCAAATCAAGACCGATGACGGCGCCATGGTCTCGATCGTGGGTGATGTCGCCTTCGCTGTTGGCAGCGACGGCGCACTTCAAATCTCAAGCGGCTCGGTAACGGTCGCCGGGGGCACGGGTAGGACCAAATTAACACTTGGTGCAACAACGGTTTCACTTACCGGACCCAACGCCGCTGCCACATTCAATGTCGGGCCGGGGGGCATTGACGGTCGCGCGATCGCGGGCGTCCTCGCGGTGACCAATAGCGGTGGCAGCGGTAGTTATCGCCGTGGTGAAGCTTTTGCGGTTGCATCGAACAACGGCGCGCCGCGATTGATCTTTGCCGCCAATGCACAAGCTGTGCCGTCGGCAGCAACTATTGTTGTCACAGCGCTTCGCAGCCCAGGCGGAGTGCCGGCATCAGGCGCTGGCGCTCCTGTTCAGCAGAATCCCGCACTTGCCGGGCAAGCTCAAGGAACGCCGCAGACGCTGGCCGCAAATCTCGTGCGTGGGGGACGTGGGGGCGCGCTGTTTGCAGCAGCCTACCAGGCATCGCTGGCACAGATTGTGACGCAAACGCCAGTGCCGCCGCCAGTAGCTACACCCACACCCACGCCAGCACCGTCGCCAACACCCACACCGACACCGACACCGACACCGACGCCGGCACCGACGCCAACGCCGGCACCGACGCCGACACCGACGCCAACGCCGACGCCAACGCCAACGCCAACGCCAGTTCCGACGGCCACACCCACACCGGGGCCAGTGCCATTGACATCGCCACCGGCAAACAGTGGTGCCGGGGCATTGGCAACGACGGGCACGAAGCTGGTTGGCTTTTACAATGAAGCCCAAAATGTCATCGGCCCTGCCCAGGCTAAGATTTTGGCGCTCATCAGCAACAACGCCACATTGGCCGCATCAGGTGGGCTGGAAAGTATCAACTTCAGCTCATCGGGAACAGCACCGTCGGAAGGCCGGGGCACTCTTACGAATGCCGAGGTGTATGCCAACGGGGCGGTCGTGATCGGACGGTGGACTGACGGCACCGGCAAAGCGGTCAGCGATGTTTTCGGGACCAAGATTGTTGATAACGTTTTGACCGCCAACCAGGGCGTCCACTATGCCTTTGCTTTGCCACTGGCTATTTTGCCCGTTGCCGGAGGTCGTGCGGATTACACGCTCGCTTCGGCGGACCGGCCAACTTTCCAGAACGGTTCGACCGCACCCGGCACGTTTACGAATGGCGCGCTATCGATCCTTTTCGGGAGCCAGCCCCGGATCGCGTTTCAGGGCACCGTCACGATGCCCGGCGCCAGCGGTACGCAAGTTTACACGCTCACGACGCCGGGCGGCATTGCCAACCCCAGCAACAGTATGTTCAGCTCGATTAAGGCCGATGGAAGCTTTGGGGCTTTTATATCGGTGCAAGGTGCGGGGCCGGCGGGCACATTGTGCCTGACGGGCTGCGTCGCGGGCGGTAACAGCCTCATCAATGGTGTGCTCTCGAGGGAAGTAACCGGTGCTGCTCTCGTCTATGGCATTGAAAGCCAGATTTTTGGCGCGGCGGCGTTTTATCTGTCTGGCGCTACGAACCTCTCGACATCGGTGCCGACAGGAACGACATCGGGGTCGTCGGCAGGGAGCGGCCTTTCGGCGGGCGTGAATGCAGTTATTTTAGGTGGGTCATTCTCCGCGAACGGCGCCGGGCAGATCGCCTTGCAATCAAGCGGGAATACGGTGTTCGATGCCACTGGCGCGCTTCAGGAGGTCACCGGAATCGCCAAGCGGACGACGGCGACTGTTGCTGATCAAGCCGCCGGCTCGGGTTGGGAAATCGGGCGCTGGAACGGCGGGGCGGTCGAAACTTCCACTTTGGGCACCGGGTTGTTTCTTCCATCCCAGGGAGTGCATTATGTCGTGCTCGCAAAGCCGACAGGCGCGCTGTCACTTGGCTTGCTCAACTATACATTGGGTGGTGCCACGACGCCAACGTACAGCAACGGGCGCGGGGTTTCGGGATCGTCGTTTACCGGTCATCTAAGTATTGCGATCAATTCGATGGATGCCGTCAGCTTTGGTAACAAATACGGGTTCGACGCAACAATTACGACGACAGATGCATTGGGCACGAATGTCTACTCGATCATAAGCGCGGGGGGCATTGCGAACCCTTCAGCGCCACTCACGACCATTAATGGTGCTTTGTCGTCAGATGGATCATTGTCGAGTGTCGGCAGCAAGATAACTGTAGTCGGGCATGATTGTCAGTCGGGGTCGCTGTGTTCCGTCGGCTTCGCGTTGCAGAGCGGAGGCGTTTCGGCAGGCTTGGTCGGTATAACTTACCTCGTGACCGACCTTGCTGCGATCCACAGCGACAGGGACCTTTATCCAAATCTCAACGGCGCTGCCCTGTTCACGCAGACGGGGATTGCTTCTTTGCCCACCTACCCTGTTGCAAGTACCGGGACGGAACGCACCGGGCAGATCTTTGCCACCGTCCTGCAGCAAACTGGATCATCGACGTTCAATCGAACACTTCGAAGTGCATATAGCGTCAGGTCATCCGACGCTGGTGCCATCACCGGGTTTAAAGATGGTCAGTATCTGGATGTCGTACAGGGGAACACCGCTGTTGCCGACAGCGGCGTGCGGAATGTGGCCGGGTCGGGCCGGATTTCATGGACGCGCTGGACCGGCGGGTCGAGTCTCAACAACTACGGCGCTGGAACGGTCTACGACACGCTGACCCCGAACCAAGGTCGCCACATGGTCGCCGGCGATCCAGCAAGTGCCATCCCGACTGTCGGCTCGGCGATCTACGATCTTGCGGGCGCAACCGCACCGACGATTGCCGACGGGTCACAAGCTCCTGGCACTTTGACCGGCACAATGGGCGTATCGTTTGCATCGCGCACAGTTGGTTTTGATCTGCTGGCGACGATCGGCGGCTTTGGCTACGTCATCAAATCACAGGGCGGATCTGCCGATGCCAGCACAAGCGGCATCCGCTACACAACTGAAGGCCAGTTTACGACGGGTGGCATTGCGGGAACGCCTGGGTCCAACGGCAGTATAGTCGTCCCTGGCGGTGGTGCGGCGTGCCCGGGCGGCGGCGGGACGTGCTATGCTGACATTTCCGGGTTTTTGTCAGGTGTCGGCGCAAAGCAGGCAGGAATCGTTTACACCATCCAAAGCGGAACAAACGCAGCTAGCAATCAAGCGGTGACAGGGGCCGCGGCCTTCACTCAACGTTAAATCATCATCACAGGAGCTTGCGACATGAAGATTAAATTGATTAACATAGTGGCTTTGGCTGCACTCGCTTCTTCAGTTCCGGCCATCGCCCAAAAAACCGTAAACGGGGTCACCATGCAGCGTGGTTTCATGGGCCAGAAAGTAACGCCCGAAGAGATGGCTGTGATCGGCAAAGGCGCTTTCAAGGGCGCGCACCGCGTTGCGATTACGGTGTTCAATGTCGCGTTCCCCGACGAAAACCACTTGGTTGCGAAGACCAGCGGACACGCCGGTGGTTTCGTTTCGTCCGCACGGTCGGATCTTCGCACGACAATGACAGGGGTCGATCGCGCGACGCGCCAGCGCATTGCTGATCAGGCCTACAAAACCTTTGTCGCGCAATTGACCGCTGCCGGGTATGAGGTGGTCGAGGCGCCAGAACTGGCACGCCTCGCTCCCGAATATGCCACCTGGACGCCGCAGCCCAATTTTTCGCAAGGCCGATTTGGGACTTACGTCGCGCCAACCGGTCGCTCGTTATTCTGGTGGCCTGGCGACACGATGAAGCGGAACGCCACCGGGGCGTTCGACTATTCGATGAGTGCCCTCCAGATGATGACCGATCGGCCGCAGGCGTTCGGCAGAACTCCGATGGTCGGCTATATCGCACAAGTTGGCACCATCGCGGTCACGTTGGTCGTCGATTACGGCGTCTATTCGACGTCGGGCGTGAGCGGCAAAGGCTTTGGCGGTAAAGCGTCTGCTGGATTTTTGCCCGGCGTAACTGTTGCGGCGGGCGTCGGCATCGATCGTGCGACGACGCTCAATTACTGGAAGCCCAATTCCGGCGGTTTTGGGGCGTTGGCTGTCTTGCAAATACCGGTGCGTAGCGAGGCGGCTTTTATCACCGATCGCGGAGTCGAAGGAGCGGTCGATGCGGCAATCGTCGCCGACCCAATCAAATTTGAGGCCGCCGCCAGCGACGTCATCAATCAAGCGCTGCCGAAATTCGTCAGCGTAATGTTGGAAAATCACTGAGTTGGCGTGCAGCCTAGTCCGGGACGTAACTTCGATGCGTGCGTCATTTCTGCAGTTGCGTTTCCTTGTTGCGTTCGAAAACTAACACCGCTCTCGCTGATATTGTGGTCAAACGTAGTCCGTCTCCGTCAGGCCGTGAGAGCTGCCAAGGCTGTCATGCTGTAACCCAAATGGGGCTTGGGCGACCCAGCGTTCCGAATAGAATTGCGACATCGCTACTGAAAGAGCCATCTCATGACACGCTGTCCGAAACTGACGATGATCATTTGTTCGTTGATGCTCGCGAGCCAAGCGCATGCCGACCCGGCAGGCGACGAATCGCGTCGCCAAAGCATGATGGCAGACATGCGTGCGAGCGCCACGGCAAACGACCGCGCAAATTTTGACAGCCAGCAGCGACAGCAGGCCGACGCGGCGCGCTATTCGGGCGGCAGTGGGTCGTCCGGGTCGTCGGCAGGCAATGGTTCGGGCAGCAACAGCAGCGGATCGAGCTATGCTGGCGGCGGCAGCGGTCCAAGCCGCTCGACCGGGCCACAGAGCATCGTCGCGAGCTACAGCTTCACGATCCGACGGCAGGAGAGCCCCTCGGCAGTGGCTACCCGGCTCGAACAAGAAGCAGGAAATGGCAACGCTTTGTCGGCGTATAATCTTGGTCGCGTGTATTACACCGGCTTCGACGGGCTTGCACGCAACGACGTCAAAGCGCGGCAGTGGTTCGCCAAGGCCGCCGAACTCGGCCAACCCGGCGCGCAATCGCAATATGGCTACATGCTGCATGACGCGATCGGCGGTGGCGTCGACCGCGCTGGAGCGCTGCAGTGGACCAAGAAAGCCGCCGATCAGGGCGACACGTACGGCGAGGCGCTCTTTGGCTTTTATACGATCGCCGCAAAGCCAATCGACACCCCCGCGCCCGAAGCCGTCAAAATGCTCAGGCGGGCCGCCGACAAGGGTGACCTACTTGCCCAGGGAACGCTTGGCACCATCGTCTACGCGCTCGGCAATGGTGCACCCGAAGACATGACACAGTCGGCGCATTACAGCGCGCTCGCCGCGGCCCAGGGCAATGCGGTTGCGCAAACGCAATACGGACGTCTGCTGGTTACCGGCGGCGGCATACCGAAAGACGAAGCGGCGGGGCTGGCCCAGCTGCGAAAGGCGGCCGCACAGAACAACACCGAAGCAATGATCCTGCTCGGCACCCTGGCATTCACCGGACAGGCAATGCCACAGGACAATGCGGCGGGCGCAAGCTGGTTCAAACGTGCGGCGGATGCCGGCGATGCGGGCGCCGCCGGGCAATATGCGCAGTTGCTGCTCGGGGGCAATTACGGAGTGACGATGGATGAGGCAGCGGGGGTTCGTTATGCCCGGATTTCTGCCGATAAGGGCAACATCAACGGCCAGATGACGCTCGCACGCTGCTATTATAACGGTAACGGCGTTGCCGTAGATATGAAACCGGCGCTTTTCTGGTTCCGCAAGGCTGCCGCGCAGGGCGATGTCGATGCAAAGAAGGCGCTCGCCGACCCCAAGATGGTCGAGGCCGCGCGCGGATGATGATGCCGTCCGCGCGTATCGGGCTAATCGTTGGCGCCAGCATCTTTGCGACACCGCTCATCGCGCAGCGGCTCACGGCGGCCTTTCCGCCCAACGCTATCCTCGCACCGATCCTGCAAGACGTTCGTGACGACGAGCGCCCCCGCCTCATGGTTCCCGCTCGAATGTTCCGGCAAATAGACCTTAACCATGACGGCATAGCCGACTGGGTCGCTGACTTCACGAAGTCGGGCGAGAGCGGATTTTGCGGCACTGGTGGCTGTCGGCTGGTCATCTACACAAGCAAACCGGGCGGCTATGCGACGGCCTTCGACGAGCAGGTGCGCCAATTCAAGATCACGTCGGGGCGCGAGGGTATGCGGCTCGACTTGGACATGCACGGCAGCTTTTGTGGAACCTTCGGCGCCTTAGCGTGCCCGATGAGCTTCCGCTGGGACCAGCCACACGGACGATTCGTCGAGATCGCTAACCTACAGGGCGGCACGCGGCTGCAAGCGTCGGTGCTCGCTGTCGCCGACCCGCTACCACCTCCGATCGTTACCACGGTTGGCGCGGGCCTGACCCAAGCGTGCATTAAACTGAGCGGCAAAACGCCCGACGACAGGCCGCGTGCCGTGACCGTCCCCGATCTCAACGGCGATGAAGAGCGCGATTGGGTCGTCTCGGCACCTCTTTGTCCAGCCGGAGACGACAAACCCGCGATCGAATTGGACACTGTCATACTGCTCACCTCACCGACTGGGCTGGTCCGCAGCGCGGCCTTCGCCCCAGGCGGCTACGCAATCGACTTCGCGACGCGCCCGGCGCAGATCGTGCAGCTGCTCGGCAGCGATTGCGGTTACGGTACGATCTGCCCTGAACGCGTGCTGTCTTGGGATGCGGCGCGCCGACAGTTTAAGACCGTTGCCGAGCATCACGCGGACACTAACGAACCATTAGAGCGATTTTGAAATCAGGTAAACGTACGACAGCTTTCGGGAGCGGCTGAAGAGAGGTAAATGTCCCGGTGCGGTCTGCCCGCCCGGAAAGGCGCCGTCCGTCTACACCCCGGTTATTGCCGCTCCGACACCTCCGCAGCGTTCTCGGACGGCGACAGGCAGCTTTCTCGGATGTCTTCGCCAGTCCAAGCGCCGGTTGACTTCCACGAACCACATGCGGCCCAATCATTTCGCGAGTAAAGGGCGCGCGCCAGATTTGAGGATCCAGTTCCTATTGGCGACCGGATCGATCACGAGCGTGACCCGCCGGATCACCGGAAGACCGATATTGGCGAGATCTCCCAGAAACGTGACGAATGGATTCTCCAGCGTCACCGGCCCGATCTTGATAGTTCCCCTGATAAATCCGCCGAACACGGGGCCCTCTGCATTGATCGACTTGAACCGCCCGACTTCTTTCGGCGGAGCCATTAGCGGGACCTTGTCCATGAATGCTACCGGTAGGCTGAGCTCGCCATTAAACCCGGTATCGAAATGCGCGGGCAAAGTGCTGCCGTCGGGCATCACCATCTGCACACTTGGGATATCTTGGACATAGGCGGTCGCGGGCCCAGGCGGCAAGGGCGTGGTCGCGCGCGGCGCCAGCACGGCTCGGTTGTTGGCAAGATCGAGGTACAACAGGCTGTCCGTGAAGATTTCCGACGAGATGATCCCCATCGCATCGCCGCGATCGTAATGAACGGATACAGCCTTGATGCCTGCCGCCTTCAACCCGCCGATCGTAACTTCGGGCACGACGAATTCAGGCAACATACGCGTCTTTCCGGTGGTGCCGTCAACTTCCTGCACCGTACCTGTCCGCTTTAGCCGATGACGCTTAGTGACGAGCGCATCGAGCGTGTTGCCGTCCGATCCGGTGTCGAAGACCATAGGCACCAATTCGTCGTCGCCGATCTGCATCATCACCATGACTCGGTCGGTCGACTGGAACAACGTGATCTCGCCGGCGCTGGGTAGTAGGGGCGGCGCCTTCTCCGCCACGGCGGCGGAGAATGGCACGATCAACAGCGCTGGCAACGCGGCCAAACCAGCGATACCCCTTCGAAGAGACATATAACCCTCCACTCCAATAGTACGATTCGTACTATTGAATGCAGCGAGCGATGCAATGGCGAAACAACGGCTAACCGAATTGGAAGGCGCAGTCCTGACCGAGATCGGCCATCGCGGGAACGACACCAGCTTCAAGGTGCGGCGGGCGTTCGAACGGTCTCCCTCTTCGAGCTGGAGCGGCAGTGCGGGGGCGGTTTATCCAGCGATCGCGCGATTGGTCGACGCCGGGCTGATCGCGACGGCGCCAGGCGATACGCGGCGCAAAACTCGGCTCCTCAGCCTGACCGAAGCGGGTCTTGCGGCGCTGGAGGCATGGTTTAGCGATCCGCTGGCGGCTTGTTCGATCGGCGCTGATCCGTTCCGTCTGCGCGCAGGACTATGGGAGACGCTGCCGGCTGGCCGCCGGAGCGAGGTGATTGCGGCCATGATCACAACGGTACGGGCGGAAATGGCGAAGCTGAAGGGACGTGACGATCTCGACCCGGTTGAGCGGATCGGTAACGACTTGGCGCAAATGCAGCAGGAGATGCGGTTGGGTTGGCTGATCCGAACTAAAACTGGCAGAATGAGCGGCTGCCTCTGAGCCACTGTCGATTGCGTTCGAATGACGACTATTGGCCGACGTTGCTGCCCGTCGGCCTCTGCTTCAGAATCGGGGACTCACCTGCGTATTCTTCGTTCCCGAAGCCGACGAAATGCCGTCAATTTGAAAGTGCCACACCTACGATCTTTCATCTCGTTGCCTCCCGGTTAATTCTCGGTCCGCGCTTGGGTGCCACAGGCGGTAAGCCGCGCTCCCGGGAGTGCCACCACCGCTCGGTTGTGACACCGATAGCGGTTATCGCAATGCCTTAGCGAACAGGTCCAGCGCTGCCTTTCTGACAGCCATTTGCGCATGAGCGGTCGCCATCGGGCTTGAAGCCATTCGCGGATAATTTTCTGGCTCCCATCCGCTGCCCGAGAGACCGTGGCCAGCGTCCGGAAACTTGAGAACCGTGGTCGAAAGACCATTTCTTTTACGTGTCAGACCGATGTTTTCAGCCATGATTGCCGAGGGCCAGGTTTCGTCTTTTCCGCCTCCAGCGACGAGTAGCGCGCCTCGATAACGTTCGATGGGGATCGTTGCAGACGCGACTCGCGCCGGGTTTGCCGCCCTTCCTCTTTCATGCGGCGCGCGCAGTGTGCGAGCTTCGCCACGGTAAAGTGCAGCGATCGTTTCCCGCATCGCTTCGTAGGGGACGAAAGGCAGAGGCTTTCCCGCCCAGGAAAAGGACGAGCGTGTGTCATCTTCTTTGACGTTCGGACCCCACCCTTCCCACACCACGTCGGAAGGCACGATGGCAGCGACGGCCTTGAGCCAAGGGAAGCGCGACGCCGCGATTATTGCCATCTCTCCGCCCTTGGATACACCGTAGAGGCCGATGCGCCGCCGATCGAGGTCAGGTCTCGCTTCAATCCACTGCCGCACAGCCGTGAGGCGATCGACCGGTATATCGGCAAAATCCACCGGGAGGCCCGGTAGTTTTTCTGATCCCCAATCGGGGGCGTAATATGGGAGGACCAACACTGCATAGCCTTGGCTCGCAAGCCAAGGACCGAATGTGCGACCGAATAAGGACCCACCCTCCGAACCGCCAAGTACGATGACAACGGGGAGAGGACGCCTGGAAGGCTTTCGAAATAGCAAGGCTCCCGGGAAACCGTCGACAGGCTCGTTCCGGAGGTCCGGATCACCCGGCGATGAAACGCGTAATACCGGTCGCGCTCGGTCGCCCGGGCACCAGAACACTGACACGCACGGTTTGGACTTGTAACGGTTTTGCGCCGGTCACTTGAGAGTTTAACACTCGATCAAGGAGACCGATGAGATGAAGAAGCATACAGAAGATTTCAAGCGTGAGGCGGTGCGGATTGCGCTGAGCAGCGGGCTGTCGCGGCGGCG
>NZ_JANXWG010000121.1 GCF_025351285.1 Novosphingobium sp. | reverse complement strand
CGCCGCCGCGACAGCCCGCTGCTCAGCGCAATCCGCACCGCCTCACGCTTGAAATCTTCTGTATGCTTCTTCATCTCATCGGTCTCCTTGATCGAGTGTTAAACTCTCAAGTGACCGGCGCAAAACCGTTACAAGTCCAATGTGCTCCGTCACCCATCGGTCTGTGTTCTGGGTGAACGATATATCCGTGGTCCAAATTCACACATTCGGCACCGGCTACACGGTCAAGGAAGGCCTTAAGAAAATGCTCAGAAACTTGACCCATGCTCGCTCGCATCCAGAGCTGCGCGAGGACGCCAACGTTGCGTCGTTCATCCGTGCCGACACCGGCAGCGCTCCAGATGTTTATCCCGTCACCGCGCTCCATGCGGGCAGCAACTAGCGGTCGAAAGTCGATAACTGCCCGCTCAAGACGATCCGCGGAGACCGATGATGCCCGCTTGAACATAGGCTTTGTCCGCGGCAGAAGTGGACGGGCCCCCAAAGAAAATTCAGCAAGACGACGGGCAAGGCTGTGCCGTGAGCGGGATGCTCGCCAGTCATTCGCAAACGACCCGATTTGTGCGGCCGTCAGGCGCATGGAATGAGGCCTTTGGATGATATTTCGCCTTCCGCGCTCCCGGAGGCGGCTGCGTCAAAGGTTGCGTGCAGAAGCGCCGAGATCAAATCGGCTGCACGCGCAATCCTGTCCTCTCTGTCCACCAAGGTGACTTCGCGCATGCTGGGCGGCTCAATGCCCTCGGGCACATCATCAGTCTGACGGATGGGCAGATGCCAGAATACCCTGATACCAGGCTCGTCAGTCTCAATATCGTTGACGCACCGCTCAACGCCGAAAACCGAAAGCACCGATTGTACATCGATGTTGTCTGGCTGCCCCTCAGGCAGATAGATCCGCCATCCATCTTGGCGGGACGCGACGGTTATCCCTGTCTCTCCAAGACGCAGCCATTGCCCGGAATCGACCAGTTCCGATTGTTCCCGGGTCAGGCGAGTGGCCATTTCCTCGCCCACAGTGGCACAAACCGCATCAAGGTAGGGGTCGGTATCGCGGTAAGCCCATTCCACATTGTGGTGCCGGCGAACGACGTATCCCATCCGAACCGCACCATCGACTTTAGCGGGCGAATAGCAGCCTTGCGCGGACTCCCGCATCGACGGATACGCGACAAAATAATAGCGCCAGTCGAACCAGTTCACTGACGAGCGCCCCGTCAGAAATGGCTGAACCAGCAAGCCGTCGAAAAGTGCATCGTTTGCATGCTCGGCCTCTGATACGCAGGCTAAAAGGGCTTGCAGGGCTCTGGTGACGGGTGAATTCGAACTGCGTGGCAGCGTCCCGGTAAGAACCTCTCGCCAACGCCGGTCGTGTTGCCTGGCCGGAACCAAGCGCCGCACGACATAGCCGCGATCAGTATAGTCGTCCGCAGCAAGCAATGCTGCTGCAACGCCATCATGGTTCATGTTGGTGCCGAAGGCCTGCGCAAACGCATCGGCGCAAATGGGCAGCGTCTGGGGGTCGAGGCCGAATGCCAGCAGCCGCCCGCGCAGAAAATCATGATCTTCCAGCGTGTAAAGTACAGGCTCGAGGAGCGGGTTCTGTTCGAGAATCTCGGCTTTTCGGCGCTCATCATCCATTTGCGCGACGTTGAAACCGGTGCTGTCTGGCATGACGCCCGCCATGATCTGCTCAGTTTGCTCTAACAGCCTGCCCATGTTCTCAGGACGAATTTCGTCCACTGACCAATCGGCCAAATTGCGCACGACCCGCAATCGACGCATTGTGACGGCATCGGTCATGCGCCCGCTGATCAGGATGGCGTGGAGCAGCAAAGCGAGTCGGGTCGGAAACTCAGTTTTGTGCCTTTCAGGGCTATAATCGTTACAGCAGGCAAGAAAGAGGTTCGCTCCATGCCGTCCCGGATCGAACACCGGCAAGCGCGCGTCTGCTTCAGCCGCGGCGCCACGAGCATCACGGAAATGCGTGGCGAACCAAGATGAGACGTCAGCTCTATTCCAAAGATCGAAGGCACGAAAAAGCCAGTCGAGGCGTGTCTCGCTAGCTTCATCACCAAAGACGCGCAGGCAAACGTCCGCTTCACTATCGCCTTCAGCAATACGACCGCCAGCTCGAGCATCAACGAAATCGGCGAGGAAGCGCATGTACCGGAGGATAGCCGCGTCGATTTGACCGTCTGCCGCAGGTTGGCCCTCACGTGTCGCAAGAGCGGACCAGAATGCGTCTAACCAAACGCCGTCGATCCTCTGCGCAAACTCCCGGGCACGGTCGGGAAAGTGCCTCTCCAACTCCGCCCCGAACCGCGCCTTGAAGATCTCAAAATCGGTCAGTGGCTTGCCGCGCGAATTCATGCGGACATAGATGTCGTTGTCGAGCTTCATGTCCTTGAGGTCGAGAACATGAAACTCAATCGCTGGATTGAAGCGGTCGGTAAGACGGGCAAGCGCGGCATTTGCATCAACATCGGCCAGCCGTGCGTGCATATTGTCGAGCACGACCAGCATCGATGCAATGGTTGGCTCACTTGTCCAGCCTGGCATGAACCAGCTTTGGTCCTTTATCCACTCCGATGGCCCCTGACTGGCAAAATCTGGTTTGCCTTCAGCAGGGGTATCGATCGATGCGGCCTTGCGCATTTCTTCGCAAAATTGGCGGGCACTGGCCCGCGTCTCATAGGCGAAGGTCAACCAAGGCGCGTCTGTGCCTCCCGAACGGACTGCGAGATACCAATGCAACAGGAACAGCGCAGTCAGCCGCTGCTGGCCATCGAGCGGGAGAAGCACCCCTTGGCGTACATCGCCGTAAACGAAATCAAGTCCAATCGGCGTCACAGCGCACGTTGGATCGGGCGTCACAGCAGCCGTTAGCGTGGCGATGAAATCATTACGGATGCGGCTCGCCTTTGGGTCTTCACGGCCCTGTGCATAGTCACGCTGGATCATCGGGATCTGAATGCCGGCGAGGCCGAGCCCGTCATCATCCCGGCCACGGAAGAGGGCGGCATAGCTGGTGACACTCATGGCTGTACCTCCTCTTTCAAATATTCACCCAAGATCGTTTCAATCTCTGCCAGATAGGCGGTCCGGTCCTTCGCGCTCCAGAAATGAGGCTGCAAGGCATCGGCCTCCGAGTAATACTTGAGAAAGACGTGACGGGTGCATGCTGGAATAAAATCGCCTTCGTGATCATAGGCGATGATCTTTTGCCGCTTTGCCTCGAACGCACTGTTGCCGAGGCCAATATTGACCACCTTCGACAGCAAGGCGAGATTGTCAATGCCGTGAACTTGATCCTCTGATCGGTCCGGTTCATCGCCAGCCAGAAAGGTGAGAATTTCGTGGGCTAGGTCTCGGAAAGCATCGCCTACTGCTGCGTCGGTTTCACTGGCCTTGCGCCATTTCTCAATGGCTTGAAGAACGGCATCGCGGTTCGCATCGGCAGGCAAGGATAACACCGCTTGCTCATGGACTTTGACCCAGGCATTCCACTGTTTCGCAGTATTGAGCTCCGGCGCATTCTGTGCGTGAATGTGCTCCAATTCCCAACTGTCAGCATGATGCGCGGCGAAAGGATATCGAGCTTCGGCGTGCTTGTTTCTCGCAGTGGTCTCCACGTTCATCAACAGAAGCAGGCGCTGAATCCGTGCGTGATCTGTGTCGTAGCGTAGGCTGGCCAGCTCGGAGTGCGCGACGTTGAGTCGCCGGCGGACTTCGCTTTCAAGCCACTGTCCAAAGTCCGAATGTCGGCGCCTCGCGGCCTGGAAAGCGATCTCCCGGAGCATCTTGTCCCGTCCGTCAACACCGGCCTGCGCAATCAGGAACCCAATACGATGATATTGGCGCCGATCCGCATACCAACCGAGCATCCGCTCATAGAGTTGCACGACTTGGTGCCAGACGGCCGAAACTCCCTTGTCCTCAGCCCTGCTGCTCAGCTCGTCGAAGACCTTGAATGTCCCAACCGCGTCACTCGGAGCAACACCAGCGACGATCTCAAGCAGCAGCGAGATGTGGGTCGCGCAGGTCCGGTTACCTGCCAGGAATGCCCAAATCTCCGGCCGCCGCAAATCACGCTCTATCGTGTCCCATTGGACTGCCAGTTCATTTGCCCTGAGCTGGCGGGCGCTTTCTCCGTCGTGGGCATTGTTGGATTTGGCCGACAAAGTTTGGGACAGCACCAGCGCTTTGAATAACTCTGCGTCATCAAGTGGAATTCGGCCGCTATTGAGCCGAGTAAACAGGTCGATCGAGGAAACGTGCGCCGGTGCTTCATACCAAATTACTCGAACGCCATTCCCCAACGCTCCAAGCATCGCGACTCGAACTTCTGGTTCGATCGCATCGACCTCGGCCTCAATCGCCTGTTCTGCTTGCCAAATATGGTAAAAATCAATGTTGGTGCCAGCACGCTCAGCATCGGGCTGAGCAAGGAAATGCGCGCTTTCGGGGCGCGTTTCATAACGCAGCGTCCAGCGAGGCTTGCCTCCCAGCGCACGGACCAAAAGATGGAGCGTCGTGAGCCGTTGCTGGCCATCGATAAGCTCCCACTCGCAGTTCGTTCTTTTGACGACGATGGGTTGCAGGCAATAATTGCCGTCAAGGTTGCCGCGGATGTCTCTGACTAGCTGGCCGACTTCCTGAAGCCCCCAGCGATAACCTCGCTGATAACCTGGGACGAGGAAGCTGCCCTCGATTTCCAGAACCGGCTTGAGGAATAGGCCACCGGTCCCGCAAACACGGGGAGTTATTTCATTCGTCACGCTCAATTTCCCCCCGGCTTCAATCCGTGAACCGTCCAGCATCGTCTCCAGTCTGTCACATGTACTCATGCATCTTGTTTGGGCTCTTGTTGCAGGAACCGGCCGTCGCTCCGGATGAGGTGTGCCCGCAGTATTTGCATGTGTACCGACCGCTGTGGTGCGCAATATATTGGTGGGCATTGAACGGACTGGCGTTGCATGAGCCACTTGAAGCACCGCTGGAGGTATGACCGCAGAACTTGCAGATGTATCCGGAGCGATCCTCCGCAATGTAAATGTGCGACCGTGTAGGCGATCGCGAACAAGAACCGCTGGATGCGGAAGATGAACGATGGCCGCAAGTCGAGCAAATGAACCCCATGTTTTGTCCCCTTCTTGGTATTCTGTAATTTTATCTCGTTCAGAACCTAAGCCGCTGTTGGCGATGTGCGGCAGTGATGATGTCGCCACCATCGCCGACCACCACATAGGCGTCGAGACATTTTTCGAGGCGCTTGAACATGTTGCGCTCCAGCGACCTTTGCATGCGCGAGCGGGCGCGCCGGTCGAGATAGTACACATCAGTACCGCGGTGACGCCTGGTTTCGCCAAACGCCAATAGGGCATCGACCGCTTCGATGGGGATCGAACGGCTCTGCATCCGTATCTGGGCATGGTGAGTAATCATCGAAACATCTCCTTGATTGACGATGATTCGCTTGTAGGACTTGGGGGCGACAAAAACTGTCACGGGGGTGTTGGATGTCATTTGGCAAGGCAGTCGATTTGTTGCGACTGGCAATGATGGCGACGACACGGCGCGGAATCTGCCTGGCGGAAATCGAGTCGGAATTTACCTGCGTTCGGCGCACCGCGCAGAGAATGGTCGTAGCTCTGGAGGAGGCATTTCCCGCGACCGAACGGTTTATGGCTGATGATGGCCGAGCCTACTGGCGGCTGCCGGCACGCGCCGTTGCCCATCTGCTCTTGCCAACTGCCGATGAGCTCGCCGCGCTGTCAGCCGCGGAGCTCGAACTGGAGCGCGCTGGCCTTGGGCCGGAGGCAGGGCAGTTGAAAACCCTTGCCAGTAAAGTCCGAGCACTGATCCCCGGGGAACATGTCTCTCGCCTAGAAACCGACGAAGAAGCCGTACTCGAGGCGATGGGCTTCGCCGCTCGACCGGGCCCGCGCGCCGCACAAAACCCCGAAGTCGATGCTGCAATCGGACACGCTCTCAAGGCACCTTGCCGCTTGCGGATTTGCTACCGCAGCAGGGCTGATGCTGACGCAAGCTGGCGAACGGTTGAACCTCTGGGCTTGTTGTTGGGTTCGCGCCGCTACCTCGTCGCGATCGATGTTGCGAAGCGAGATGGCAATATTCGCCACTTCCGAGTTGAAAGCATGATTGCCGCAGAAGTCGTGCCAGAGAGCTTTGCCTGGCCGGCAGACTTTGATTTGAAGGCTTATGCGAACCGCGCTTTTGGGTCATATTACGATGCACAAGAGCATGGAGAGATCGTCTGGAAGTTTTCGCCCCATGCGGCGGAACGCGCGGCAGGCTACCAATTTCATCCCGAGCAAATCAGCGAAACGCTTGAAGATGGTTCGTTGTTAGTACGCTTCCTGGCATCCGGGCATGTCGAGATGTGCTGGCACCTCTATGCCTGGGGCGATGCCGTCGAGGTCATTTCCCCGCGGGTGCTTGCGGAAATGGTACATCCGTGGCGCCGAAATGACTTCCCTTCGCTCCCATGAAGTATGATCAAAAGTGGCATCTAAAGATGGGGCGACCGTTTTTGTCGCATCCATGTGTTGGATTCACCACATGACAAAATTCCTTATCGAATCGGCGATACGCCAACTCCGCACTGTTTCCGCAACATTCGGCATTTTTCAAACGATGGTGGCGAGGCACTCTTCGCCCACGCTACTGCGCGTAATTCCCAAGGAGAAGGCCGCATGAGTTCGGCACAAGTTCCACAATCGCGCCGCTTCGGCCTGTCGAAATCGAAGTTGACGACGTTCGAACAATGTCCCCGTCGGCTGTGGCAGCAAACCCATGCCCCGGAGCGGGCGGAGGCTGATGCTGAACAGGAAGCTCGAATGGCGGTCGGCCACACAGTAGGCGACATCGCCTGCGGTCTTTGCCCGGGCGGGGTAATGATTGAGTCCGATGAAGGTCTTGGCGCGGCGGTTGCAGCCACACGGCGCTTAATCGACGAGGGGCACCCTGGCCCCATTTTCGAAGCCACCTTCGAGCATGATGGCGTTCTTGTCCGTGCAGACATCCTTTCGCGCGATGCGAATGACGGGTGGCATATGGCAGAGGTAAAGAGCAGCGCACGCGTGAAGGATTACCATTTGGGCGATCTTGCAACGCAGGTGTGGGTTATCGGCAAGGCAGGCATCGAGCTGAGCGGTGCGGCCGTCCGGCATATCGACACCAGCTTCGTACTCCAGCAGGAAGGGGATTACGCCGGTCTCTTTGCTGACACTGATTGCCTGGGCAAAATTGCCGGTGCTGTAGAAGGTCGCGCGCAGTTAGTGGCAGAAGCCCGCGCTGTCTTGGCCGGCAATGAACCTGATTGTGTTCCTGGAGACCAGTGCGACTCTCCCTTCACTTGCGAGTTCAAAAGTTGGTGCTCGCGTGACTTACCACTGGGACCGGAATGGCCTGTCGACATTCTGCCCCGAGGCGGTGGTGCGAAATGGCGCGCACGCGGCATCGACAATATGCTCGATCTTGAAGCCAAATCTCTGTCGCCGCTCCACGCGCGGGTATGGGAAGCTACTCGCACCGGCGCACCCTTCCACGACGTCGACAGCGCCCGGTCCACCATGGCAAAATGGGGATGGCCTCGCGCATGGCTGGACTTTGAAACAGTAAATCCCGCTATCCCCCGCTGGGTGGGCACGCGTCCCTATCAGCAGGTGCCGTTCCAGTTCTCGCTTCACTTGGAGCAAAGGGACGGCACCATCACGCACCATGAGTTCCTCGACACGAGTGGTGCGGACCCCCGCCGCCCCTGTGCGGAAGCTCTGGTGGCGATGGTCCCGCCAAATGCGACGATTATTGCTTACTTCGCCAGTTTCGAACGCGGCGTATTGCGCGAACTTGCCAACCAATTTCCAGATCTCGCCGCGAGGCTGATGGCAATGGCGGATTCCGCCCAGGACCTCCTCCCAGTCGCACGCGCCTGCTGGTATCACCGCGATCAGCGCGGAAGCTGGTCGATCAAGGCGGTTCTGCCTACTATCGCAGCGCTCGACTACGATGCGCTGGAGGTCAAGCATGGTGGGATGGCGCAGGACGCTTGGGCCGAAGCGGTCGATCCAAACACCGATCCTTTGCGGAAATGGGCGCTGGAAGAAGGTCTCAGGGCATATTGCCAACAGGATACCTGGGCGATGGTCCTGTTGGCCCGCCATTTTTCTGGGCCAGCGACGGATTAGGCATTGGTGTGCTCCGATCCTTACCTGATCGCATTTCCATCCCTTTGGCAGGGCACATTCCTCAAAAGACTGGCGCTCCATCGACATAGCCTTCGAAAGCGTAGTCGTTGAGAAACTGGCGGCGCCAAAGATAGCCGCGATCGACCTCGCTCAGTTCGGCTTCATCGCAAATGGCGCTCCACAATCCGGTGATCGTCGTGATCTGGTGGTCGATCAAATCGCGGGCGTCCCGGTCGCTCAGCAGGAAATTCGGTGCCGAGAGGCGGCAGGTCTCCAGAAGGCTCCGCTTGTCCTCGCCGTTCACCAGCATCGCCTGATTGGCCTCCCGGCCGTTACGCGGCTGCGGGCATATGTCGTAGGCCTGGGTAAGCGTGAGAAGGGCGCCATCCCAGAACGCCGCATGGTTGCGGGCATGGTCGTCCGTATTGCCCGTCAGCACATTGAAGACCAACCGGCCGAACAGCTCGCACAGTGTAGCTTGCGGATCGGTGAAGCGCGCGCGCACCATTTCCGCGAGATCGACGTAGCTCGCGTAGCGGGCCTGCATTTCGCCCAGTCCGAACATCGTCAGGGCCGAGACCATTGCGCGGCGCGTCCAGCCAGTTCCGTTCCATTCGCGATCGAAACGGCGCACCAGAAGCACATCCTTGCCGCTGGCCTTGGCAAGCCGGACAGGTGCGACGTTCAGCCCCGCTTCTGCTGCCAGACGCATGGCAACGAATTCCGCTTTCACGACGGCCATGGTGTCGTTGGTCGCCGAAAATTTGGCGATGAACTTGTCCGCGCCGTCCTGAATCAAGGCTTTGGGGCGCGCGCCGCCAATGGAACTGCCATGGAACAGCGCCTTTTCGAGGGCCGGGGGAATGGGTTCACCTCGCTCCACCCGTTCGGCCGCTTCCAGAAGCTCTTCTAGCGTCGCATTTTCCTGTTCGCGCGGCTGAAATCTGTCCGCTGACGTCTGGAAATCGAGCGCACCAATGCGGTCGGAACCCGAATTCAGCATGAAGGTCAGCTCGTCGAAATCGACGTTGTGCGCTGCCTCGCCGCGCAGACCCGTCAGCCGATTGATGATGACCCGGCGCCCCCACGCGTCAGGCGCACCGTCCCTCAAGCACCCGGCCATTTCAAGCGGGGCGTTGGGCGCTATCCTGCCGCGCTGGAGAGGCAACTCGGGCGCATAGATGGGTATGGCGTCCGCCCGCTCCAGATAGGAACGACCATAGTTGAAGGCATAGAGGCCGCCCTCCTGTTCGATCCGCCCGGCAATGACAGGCTCGAGCGCGCCCGGTAGCCATATCCACACGAAAGCTTCGGTCGCTGGTGGGACAGGACCTTGGGCAGCACCAACTGCCGCAGCGGGCTGAGGTCGGTCAGAAGTCATCTTTCACCTCCGAGCGCGGACGCCGCACTGACTGGGGAAGGAGCGCCAACTTGTCGTTGATCCGCGAAATCTCCGGAGCAAGCCGCGAAGGCTCGTCGACGAATAACGGCACGCCCACGAGTGTCGCAGCCTCGAACACCAGTCCGATTTCCACCTTGGCGTGACCCTTCTCGATCAATTGCAGCGTGCTGCGCGCAATGCCGACCCGGGCAGCGAGGTCCGCTTCCGACATTTTGCGCTGCTTGCGTGCGAGACGAATGAGCCCTCCCATCATGGTCAGCGCTTCGCGCGTCACGCGCGAGTAAGTGCGGGGATGCTCGTTCATATGAACCTCAATGCCGGTTATGGCGGTCATGAAATGGCTTCTCGACCGCGATAACGGTCAATATCATGGAGAAAGTTAAAAATCAATGGAATGACCGCGACGGCGGGCACCAGTGTCACTTATGCAGGTTATATCGGTCATTCCTGCAAACCCGCCATGATTCGGTCGTTTCCTGCGACCATCGGCCTGGCAGAGGAGAGAGCCTGGGCTCACGCCGTGCACGAACACCCCGGAACTCCGCCGCTTTCCTGTATTTGCACGCCACACTACTACTACGACCGAAAGCTGTTGAACCGGCCCAATTTCTGGCTCTCTTAATCAACCCCAAGCCGGGGAGCGCCTGTTCTCCCCGACGAAAACGGGGACCCGATGGCGGCTTCACATCACAATTCGGAAAGATCGGCACGAGGCGCGCGCATGCTGCGCACCGCGCTCGGCCCCGCCATTGCCCGCCTGCTGGAAGACCCTTGTGTCGTTGAGGTGATGCTCAATCCAGACGGGAGGCTGTGGATCGATCGCCTCTCGGAAGGCCTGTCCGATACCGGCGAGCGCCTCTCAGCCGCCGATGGCGAGCGCATCGTTCGTCTGGTCGCGCACCATGTCGGCGTCGAGGTGCACACCGGCGCACCGCGTGTATCAGCAGAACTTCCCGAAACGGGGGAGCGGTTCGAGGGGCTGCTCCCGCCTGTCGTCGCTGCGCCTGCCTTCGCCATTCGCAAGCCCGCCGTCGCGGTCTTCACCCTCGAGGATTATGTCGCTGCGGGGATCATGGCTGAAGGCCAGGCCGAAGCGCTTCGGGTCGGTGTTGCGACCCGTGCCAACATCCTCGTCGCTGGCGGCACCTCAACCGGCAAGACGACGCTCACGAACGCACTTCTGGCCGAAGTCGCGAAAACCGAAGATCGCGTCGTCATCATCGAGGACACGCGCGAGCTGCAATGCACCGCGCCCAACCTCGTTGCCATGCGAACCAAGGATGGCGTCGCATCGCTCTCCGAACTGGTCCGCTCGTCGCTGCGCCTGCGCCCCGACCGCATTCCAATCGGCGAGGTGCGCGGGAGCGAAGCCCTCGATCTCCTCAAGGCATGGGGCACCGGCCATCCCGGCGGAATCGGCACGATCCATGCCAGCAGCGCCATCGGCGCGCTGCGACGGATGGAGCAACTCATCCAGGAAGCCGTCGTCACCGTGCCCCGTGCGCTGATCGCTGAGACCATCGATCTCATCGCCGTCCTCGCTGGGCGCGGCACCTCTCGCCGCCTCGTCGAACTCGCCCGGGTCGAAGGCCTCGGCCCGGACGGGGACTACTCCGTCAGCCCCATCATCCCTCAGCCCGCACAAGGAGCTTGCCAATGAACCTGCCTATCCGCCGTCCCACTCAGCGTCTGGCAACAGCCATGTCCGCGGTGATCCTCACCGCCATGATGGCGCCCGCAGCCCACGCCTCCGGCTCCTCCATGCCGTGGGAAGCCCCGCTGCAATCCATCCTCCAGTCGATCGAAGGCCCAGTCGCCAAGATCATCGCGGTGATCATCATCACCACCGGCCTGACACTGGCGTTTGGCGATACCTCGGGCGGTTTCCGCCGCCTGATCCAGATCGTTTTCGGCCTCTCGATTGCCTTTGCCGCATCGAGCTTCTTCCTGTCGTTCTTCTCGTTTGGCGGCGGGGCGCTCGTCTGATGATCGGCAGTGCCGATCAGGGCGGCGAGATCGCGGGCTATACCGTCCCGGTTCATCGGGCGCTGACCGAGCAGATCCTGCTCGGCGGCGCTCCGCGCGGCCTCGCCATCCTGAACGGCACGCTTGCCGGCGCCATCGGCCTTGGCCTGCGCCTTTGGCTCATTGGCATAGGCGTCTGGGCCATCGGCCACGTGATCGCCGTCTGGGCAGCCAAACGTGATCCGCTCTTCGTCGATGTGGTGCGCCGTCATCTGCGCATCCCCGGTCATCTTTCCGTCTGAGGGGGCTCCCGTGTTCAACCTGGCCGAATACCGCAACCGAAACAGCCGGCTCGCCGACTTTCTGCCATGGGCGGCGCTGGTCGGCGAAGGCATCGTGCTCAACAAGGACGGCAGCTTCCAGAGGACTGCGCAGTTCCGGGGGCCAGATCTCGATTCCGCAGTCCCCGCCGAACTCGTCGCCGTGGCCGGACGGCTCAACAACGCCTTCCGCCGCCTCGGATCAGGCTGGGCGATCTTTGTCGAAGCCCACCGGCATGCCGCCGCACACTATCCCGGCTGCCGGTTCCCCGACGCAGCCTCAGCGCTGGTCGATGCCGAGCGCAAAGCCGATTTCGAAGAAGCCGGGGCGCACTTCGAGTCCGCCTACTACCTCACCATCTGTTATCTGCCGCCCGCCGAGGATGCCTCGCGCGCGGAAAGCTGGCTCTACGAGGGCAGGGAACGCGGCGGTGCCGACCCCGCCGAAGTCCTGAGCGGCTTTGCCGATCGCACCGACCGCATCCTGCGCCTGATCGAAGCCTTCATGCCCGAATGCCGCTGGCTCGGGGATGCCGAGACGCTGACCTATCTGCACGCTTGCGTATCCACCCGGCGGCACCGGGTCCGCGTACCGGAAACGCCGATGTATCTCGATGCTCTGCTCGCCGATCAGCCGCTGACCGGCGGCCTTGAGCCGCGCCTCGGCGCATCGCATTTGCGCGTTCTCACCATCACGGGTTTTCCGACGGCGACCACGCCGGGCCTGCTTGATGAGCTCAACCGCCTGGCCTTTCCCTACCGCTGGGCAACGCGCGCGATCCTGCTCGACAAGACCGACGCAACCAAACTGCTGACCAAGATCAGGCGGCAATGGTTCGCCAAGCGCAAGAGCGTCGCTGCAATCCTGAAAGAGGTTATGACGAACGAGGCCTCGGTCCTCGTCGACACAGACGCTGCCAATAAGGCAGCCGACGCAGATCTCGCGCTTCAGGAACTCGGCGCAGACTATGCCGGCATGGCCTACGTCACGGCGACCGTGACGGTCTGGGACGCAGATCCACGCACAGCCGATGAAAAGCTCCGCCTCGTCGAGAAGGTCATCCAGGGCCGCGATTTCACGGCCACGCCCGAGACCATCAATGCGGTCGATGCCTGGCTCGGCTCTCTGCCGGGGCATCTCTATGCCAATGTCCGGCAGCCGCCCATCAGCACTTTGAACCTCGCCCACATGATACCCTTGTCAGCGGTGTGGGCGGGGCCGGAACGGGACGAGCATTTTGCAGCGCCCCCACTGCTCTTCGGCAAGACTGAAGGCTCGACCCCGTTCCGGTTTTCCCTTCACGTCGGCGATGTCGGGCACACGCTCGTGGTTGGTCCGACCGGCGCAGGCAAGTCCGTCCTGCTTGCGCTCATGGCGCTTCAGTTCCGGCGCTACGCCGGCGCTCAGGTCTTTGCCTTCGATTTCGGGGGTTCGATCCGCGCGGCCGCGCTCGCCATGGGCGGTGACTGGCACGATCTCGGCGGCGGGCTCACCGACGCCTCGGACACATCCGTCAACCTGCAACCACTCGGGCGCGTCGACGAGCTTGCCGAACGGGGCTGGGCCGCTGACTGGATCAGCGCGATCCTTGCGCGCGAAGGCGTGGCAATCACACCCGACGTGAAGGAATACATCTGGACGGCGCTTACCTCTCTGGCCTCGGCGCCGGTCGAGGAACGGACCGTTACCGGACTTGCCGTCCTGCTCCAGTCCAACGACCTCAAGCAGGCACTTCGGCCCTACTGCGTGGGCGGCGCTTATGGCCGCCTTCTCGACGCCGAGGCCGAGTATCTCGGCAGTGCCACGGTACAGGCCTTCGAGACCGAGGGGCTCATCGGAACCGGCGCGGCTTCCGCAGTCCTGGCCTATCTGTTCCACCGGATCGAAGACCGCCTCGATGGGTCACCGACGCTTATCATCATCGATGAAGGCTGGCTGGCGCTCGATGACGAGGGGTTCGCCGGCCAGCTGCGCGAATGGCTCAAGACACTGCGCAAGAAGAACGCCAGCGTCGTCTTTGCCACCCAGTCGCTGTCCGACATCGACGGGTCGCCAATCGCGCCGGCCATCATCGAAAGCTGCCAAACTCGTCTGATGCTACCCAACGAACGGGCGATCGAGCCCCAGATCACGGCCATCTATCGCCGTTTCGGGCTCAATGATCGCCAGATCGAGATCATCGCGCGCGCCGCTCCCAAGCGCGACTATTACTGCCAGTCCCGTCGTGGCAACCGGCTCTTCGAGCTGGGACTGTCCGATGTCGCGCTGGCGCTATGCGCTGCCTCGTCGAAAACCGATCAGGCAGCCATTGCGAAGATCCTCAGCGAGCACGGGCGCGAAGCCTTCCTCCTTCAATGGCTTCGACACCGCGGGCTCGGCTGGGCCGCTGACCTCGTCCCCAACCTTACCAATCAGGACAAAACCCCATGAAACTGCGCCGTTCCCGCAGCGTCCGGCTCATTGCCGCGCTGCTTGTCGCCCCTGTCGCTCTCACGCCGATACTGGCCGCGCCAGCTTATGCCCAATTCGGGTTCGGCGGGATCGTTTACGATCCCTCGAACTACGCACAGAACGTGCTGACGGCGGCGCGATCGCTTCAGCAGATCACCAATCAGATCACGTCGCTGCAAAATCAGGCGCAGTCGCTGATCAATCAGGCCCGCAACCTCGCGAGCCTGCCCTATTCCGCGCTCCAGCAGCTTCAGCAGTCGGTGCAGCGCACCCAATCGCTCCTGAGCCAGGCCCAGAACATCGCCTACGACGTGCAGTCGATCGATCGCGCCTTCCAGCTCAAATACGGCAGCACCGCCATGTCGGCGAGCGATACCCAGCTCATCACCGATGCACGCGCACGCTGGCAGAATACCGTCGGCAGTTTGCAAGACGCAATGAAGGTGCAAGCTGGCGTGGTCGGCAATTTGGGCACCAACCGCTCTCAGATGTCGGCTCTCATCGGCCAGAGCCAGGGTGCAACCGGTGCCTTGCAGGCCGCGCAGGCCGGCAATCAGCTCCTCGCGCTTCAGGCTCAGCAGCTCGCCGATCTCACCGCCGTCGTCGCTGCCAACGGTCGGGCGCAGGCGCTCCAGTCAGCGGAACAGGCGGCCGCCGCTGCGCAAGGGCAGGAACAGCGCCGCCGGTTTCTGACCCCCGGCGCGGGCTACCAGCCCGGCAACGCCAAGATGTTCCAGCCCGGTAACTGAGGCCCGACGATGGACGGCAAAACCCTCGCACGCATCGGCGCAGTTGCCTTCGTGGCGCTCGCGATCACGGCAACGGCGATCGATATGAACCGGAGCGACCCGATACCCGATTCGGCCCTATCGAAGCAGCCGTCCATCGTTCGGCATGATCCGCTTGATGAGCAACTGACCCGTTGCTCGCAGGCAGGTGAAGCGGGGGCCGCCGATCCCCAATGCCTCAAGGCATGGGCCGACAACCGCCGCCGCTTTCTCGGCCAGCCTCCTATGCCGGGCGAGGTCTCTGCAGCCCGGTCGGAGGTCCGCTGACCATGGGCGGCACAGGCGTCATCGACCATTTTCTCGAGGTCTTCACCCGCTACATCGATGGAGGCTTCGGCCTTCTGCACGGCGAGGTGGCGTTCATTGCCACGACGCTGGTCGTCATCGACGTCACGCTCGCCGCGCTGTTCTGGTCATGGGGCGCCGACGACGACATCATGGCGCGCCTCATCAAGAAGACGCTGTTCGTGGGCATGTTCGCCTACATCATCGGCAACTGGAACAATCTTGCCCGCATCGTCTTCGAGAGCTTTGCCGGCCTCGGGCTGAAAGCGAGCGGAACGGGGTTCAGCACCGCTGATCTCCTGCGCCCGGGCAAAGTCGCGCAGACCGGCCTCGATGCCGGTCGCCCGCTGCTCGACTCCATCTCCAATCTGATGGGCTACTGGTCCTTCTTCGAAAACTTCATCCAGATCGCCTGCATGCTCTTCGCCTGGGTGCTCGTGCTGCTCGCCTTCTTCGTGCTCGCCGTCCAGCTGTTCGTCACCCTGATCGAGTTCAAGCTGACCACGCTCGCAGGCTTCGTGCTCATTCCCTTCGGACTCTTCGGCAAAAGCGCCTTCATGGCCGAACGTGTGCTCGGCAACGTCATTTCGTCGGGCATCAAGGTCCTCGTCCTCGCCGTCATCATCGGCATCGGCTCAACGCTCTTTTCGGAATTCACCGCAGGGTTTGGCGGCAGGGTGCCATCGATCGACGATGCGATGGCCATCGTCCTGGCCGCACTGTCGCTGCTTGGCCTCGGCATCTTCGGGCCGGGCATCGCCAACGGCATCGTTTCGGGCGGACCACAACTTGGCGCAGGCGCCGCCGTGGGCACCGGACTTGCAGCCGGCGGCGTGGCCGTCGCCGGTGCGGCCGCCGCCGGCGCCATCGCCTCGGGCGGGGCATCACTGGCCGCCGGCACCGCCGCCGCCGCTCGTGGCGGCGCAACCCTCGCAGGCGGTGCATCGACAGCCTACAGTCTGGGAGCCGCGGGACAGTCCGGCATGACCGGCGTTGCGTCGGGCGTGGGCAATGTCGCCAGCACTGGCGCGCAAGCTGCCGTCTCTCCCCTCAAGCGCGCGGCCTCGAAGGCGGCCGATAGCCTCAGGTCCAGCTATCAATCCGGCGCCAATGCAGCTGCCGAGATCGCGGGCGGCACTTCTGAAGCCGAGGCTCCGGACGGCGCCGCGCCGCCCGCAACTGCCGAAGGCCAGCCCGATTGGGCCAAGCGCATGAAGCGCAATCAGCAGCTCTCCCAAGGTGTCCAGGTCGCCGCGCACGCCGTCAAATCAGGCGACAGCCATGGCGGCGGTACGTCCATCAACCTTTCCGAAAGCGACTGACCATGAGCCTCTTCAAACGACCCTCGACCCATTACGGCAAATCGCCTGAGCCCGAGACACCCTACCAGCGCGCCGGCCAAATCTGGGATGACCGCATAGGCTCGGCCCGCGTTCAGGCGCATGGCTGGCGGCTGATGGCATTCGGCTCGCTCACGCTGTCAGCAGGGCTGTCTGCAGCGCTGATCTGGCAGACCGCCAGCGGCTCGATCGTGCCCTGGGTGGTGCAGGTCGATCATCTGGGGCAGGCGCAAGCAGTCGCTCCAGCTACTGCCGACTATCAGCCGTCCGATCCCCAGATCGCCTTCTACCTCGCTCGCTTCATCGAGCAGGTCCGCAGCATCCCGGCAGACCCCATCATCGTGCGCCAGAACTGGCTGCGCGCCTACGACTTCACGACGCAAGCCGGAGCACTCGCCTTGGGCGACTATGCCCGCGCCAACGATCCGTTCGCCAAGGTCGGCAAGACGCAAGTGGCGATCGACGTCTCCAGTGTGATCCGCGCATCGCCGACCTCGTTCCGCGTGGCCTGGGTCCAGCGCACCTATCAGGACGGCGCGCTCGCCGCGACCGAGCGCTGGACCGCCATCCTCACCATCGCCGTGCAACCGCCCCGCGATCCCGAGAAACTCCGGGCCAATCCGCTCGGCATCTACGTCAACGCCATCAACTGGTCGAAGGAGCTTGGACAATGACACCCACCTTGCGCAAAGCTGCGAGCCCGCTCTTCCCGGCCTTCTTCATCTTCGCCATCCCGGCCATGCGCAAAACGGCGCTGCCGCTGCTGCTCTGCACATCTGCCCTCGGCGGCTGCGCGACAGTGCAGAAGCCGCCCGCCATCAATTTCGATGATGCGCCCGCCGCCGTGCAGACCGTCGATCCGCCAGCCCCGGTCCAGGTTGTCGAAATGCCGAAGATCTTGGCTCTGCCCGGGCAGCTGAAGCCGCTTGGCCCGGACAGCGCGCCAACGCCCGACCTGCTTGATCCAGCCTCCCGGGTGAACGCCGCCAATGCCGCCGCGCGGATGCAGCCGGTCCGGAACGGCTTCATCAACGCCATCCAGATCTACCCGTTCGTCGATGGAGCGCTCTATCAGGTCTATACCGCGCCGGGACAGATAACGGACATCAGCCTCCAACCCGGAGAACAACTCGTCGGCTCCGGCCCTGTCGCTGCCGGGGATACGGTTCGCTGGATCATCGGTGACACAGAAAGCGGCGTCGGGGCATCGCGGCAGGTCCACATCCTCGTCAAACCGACCCGCGCATCGCTGACGACCAACCTCGTCATCAACACCACGTCGCGCACCTACCACATCGAACTGCGGTCCACCGACAAGACCTATATGGCCTCGGTGTCGTGGCAGTATCCGCAAGACCAGCTCATCGCCCTTCATCGCCAGAATGCCGAGGCAAGGGCGACCGAGCCAGTTGACTCGGGCATCGATCTCACCCGGGTCAACTTTCGCTACCAAGTCTCGGGCGACCGCGTCCCGTGGAAGCCTCTGCGCGCTTTTGACGATGGCCGTCAGGTCTTCATCGAGTTTCCCCGCGGTGTTGCCCAGGGCGAAATGCCGCCGATCTTCGTCGTCGGCCCAGAGGGTAACACCTCCGAGTTGGTGAACTACCGGGTCCGCGCGAACTACATGATCGTCGATCGGCTATTCGCGGCAGCAGAACTGCGCCTAGGGTCCGGAAAAAGCCCGCAGCGCGTTCGGATCGCCCGCACCGACGGGAGGCCGGCATCGTGACGGACGAACACGGCCCGGGAAGGGAAGAAGGTGGGGCGCGGCAGGGCGATGTCCGGCCGGATGCGCCAGACGGTGATGACGCTCTGCCGCTGACCGGCGAGCCGGTGGTCCGCATGCGGCTGCGGCCTGAACCGCCCCGTGTGACCCGCCTGTCGCGCAAGGTGCTGGCCGCGCTCGGTGTCACAGCGGGCCTCGGTATCGGCGGCGCACTGATCTACGCGCTCCAGGCCCAGCAGGGCGGCAAGGCAAACGAGGAACTCTACGCCACGGATGGCCGCAGCGCGCCCGATGGACTGGCCGGGCTTCCAAAGGACTATGGCGCAGTGCCCCGCCTCGGACCGCCGCTCCCGGGCGATCTGGGTCGCCCCATTCTCGCAGTGCAAAACAACGGTCAGCCGGTTCCCGTGCCCGGGATGGCAGCGCCGGTGGCCGCGCCTGCCGGCCCTGATCCGGAAATGCAGCGCCGGCACCAAGAGCTGGAGGCCGCGAGAACCGCCCGCCTGTTCTCCGCCTCTCAGGCCGCTTCGGGAAATGCCTCGTCCTCCCCGCCGCCCGTACCGGCGGCAAGCGACCTGGCCGGGCTTGGCCTCGCGCCGCAGCCCGCCACACCTTCAGCGCAGGACCGGCAACTCGCCTTTCTTGGGCAAACGCCCGACAAGCGCACGGTGGCGCCCGATCGGATCACCGGACCTGTATCGCCCAATGTGCTGCAAGCGGGCGCCGTCATTCCGGCCGCGCTGATCACCGGTATCCGCTCCGACCTCCCCGGCCAGATCACGGCGCAGGTGACCCAGAACGTCTACGACAGCCCAACTGGGCGTATCTTGCTGGTGCCTCAGGGGACGCGGATCGTCGGCCAGTATGACAGCGGCGTCGGTTTCGGGCAGCGCCGGGTCTTGATGGTCTGGAACCGGCTCATCATGCCCGATGGCCGCTCGATCGTTCTTGAGCGGCAGCCAGGTGCGAATGCCGAGGGTTATGCCGGGCTCGAGGATGGCGTCGATTTCCATTGGGGGGAGATGTTCAAGGCCGCCGCGCTCTCGACGCTGCTCGCGGTTGGCGCAGAAGCCGGGACCAACCAGAACGAGAGCAATCTGGTGCAGGCGCTGCGTTCAGGCGCTTCGAACAGCATCAATCAGACGGGTCAACAGATCGTGAGCCGCCAGTTGGGCATCGCGCCAACACTGACCATCAGGCCGGGATTTCCAGTCCGGGTCATGGTCACGCGTGACCTGCTTCTCGAACCCTACGGAGGCTGATATGGCCAAGCTGAAACTCGGCCCGATCGCGGACGACAAGCCGGTCAAGATCACACTGGAGCTGCCGGCAAGCCTGCACCGCGATCTCGTCGTCTATGCAGCGATCCTTGGCCGTGAGGGCGGCCAGGCTGCTGCTGATCCGCTGCGACTGATCGTGCCCATGCTCGAACGCTTCGTCGCCTCGGATCGCGGCTTTGCCAGGGCGCGCCGCGAAGCAGATCGCGCAGCAGGCGACTGACCGGCCGTTGTCTCGATCACCATCATGGCTTGGAAACGAGATCCTTGCCCGAATCGCTTGTCGCTTCGGGATCAAGAAAGCTGAAGGCCGACTGCTCGGTTGCGTCGGTCATCGACCGCGCCAGTTCCATCAGGCCCAAAAGCGCAGGATTGTCGTTGCTGGGTGACCAGACGGCGCAGAAGGGCAGAATTTCTTCTTCGATCGGGCGGAAGACGACCCCTGGAAATTGCGCAGCTGTGGTTGCCTCGCTGGTTACGGTGAGGCCCCGGCCCAAGGCGACGAGCCGCATGAGATTATCGCGCCCGACGGCATGATGGTGGATTTCCGGGTGGCGTCCAAGATCGGCAAGCCGCTGCACCAGATAATCATGGATCTCTTGGCCAGGTGCGGCTTCGCTGACGATGAACGTTTCGTGGGCGAGAACACTGAATTGCACCTGAGCCTCGCCAGCGCGCGGATGATCCGATGGCAAAACTACGAAGATGCGCTCGGACCAGAGCTGCTGGCTCGCAAATCCGGGCCATTCACCGGCGCCTGTTATGAAGGCGATATCCAACTGATGCTGGCGGATCGCGACCAGATGGTCCGCCGGATTGCCATCGATGAAGGTGAGTTTGATCGCAGCGTACTGCTCGCCGAACGTCTGAATGAGATCCGACAAGAACCCGGAGGCGAGAGAAGAGAATATCCCGATCCTGAGGTGCCCGTCCTCACCGCGACCAATTGCGGAGACCTCCGCCTTGGCCATGCCGATTTCCGCCAAGGCCTTGCGCCCCCGCTGGACGAACTGTTTACCGGCGTGAGTGAGCTTCACGCCGCCCGGCGAGCGGATGAAGAACGCCGTCCCCAAGCGATCCTCCAGGTCGCGAATTCTGCGACTGACTGCCGATTCCTGAATGCCAAGTGCAACCGCTGCTCGGCGGAAGCTACCATGATCCGCCGCAGCTACCACATAGCGGATATGGCGAAGTTCGATATGCGTCCCGGGCAGTGCTCGTTCCCCGTTCTTCTGCCTGATTATCGCGTCAAACTTGGCGGTGATCTGCGAAATATCCCGAGTGCAAGTCGTTGACGAGTAAATTAGTGTATTCAAACCGAAGAGATATATCCATTTTCGCGAGGCATTTACGCGGGGCGCGCCGGGAGATCACCATTCTTGAACCGGCGCGCCCATTTCATCCAAATATCATGCCGGAGAACGGCATGCAGTCAGCCCTATGGCGGCTGACCTAGCGGGCTTCCTGCGGGTTCGCCGCCATTCCCGCCGCCGTCCTCGATCCACCCCTCGCGGCGGCTTCTCCGACGGTCCCGGCGCTCAATGGGTCCCGGTCCCCACAGCAATATCGGCCCTTCACACCGTCGAGGCGTGATCGAGCGAGGTGGCTTGCACGATGGCGCGAAAATTCTCCGAAAACTCCGGGTGCCGGGTTTCGAGAAAGCGCTTGATTTCGGGCTTCGAGATCAGTCGTTCGAGGAAGCCGGACGCGACCACGAGAACCAGCATGTCGTCGCCGTAGGAGACCTCCAATTCCTTGTAGTCGTCATTCAGCGCAGCCATTTCCCGCTCGAGCCGGGCCATCTGTTCCGTTGATAGTCCCGTGGATTTCTTGAGATCGTCCGGCTTGTGGAGATCGGCGGGTTTCGACGTCGCCAGCAACGCCTTTGCGTATGAAGACGTGTAGTTGTTGGCCGACACCATGAGTTCGGCGACCTCGAGCTGACGGATCGGCTTCATCTTCCGGAGTTTCTGGAAGGCATTGTGGCCGACCGGCTTGTCCTTCAGCAGTTCGGCGACATCCTTGCTGATCCCCGAGATTAGATGGCGCCTTGTCCGGATGACTTTCACATCGACGTTGAGTGCGCGCGCCAGCTTTTCTTCCGAAACACCGCGCTCGAGCGCGCGCACGATCATGTAGTGTTCCTGGATGGTCGCAAGCCGGTTGACCCGCTTGTTGTAGGTGAAGGATTCGTCGTCACTGGCGACGACACAGGCCGCTTCCGTTGCCCCGAGCGCGCGCAAGGCATCCAGACGGACATGGCCGTCGAGGATGAGGAACGTCCCGTCGCGCTGCCGGGCGACAGAGATCGGCTCGATAAGCCCCACTTCCGCAACCGAGGCGGCAATCCGGCGATATTTGACGCTGTCATGCATGCCCTTGGGCAGAGTCCGCGTTGGCAGCAATTTGCTGATCGGAATTTGGAGCACTTGCTGCTCGAAGGCGATTTTCACGGGGCTGTTCATGGCCGTTCCACGGGGCCGATCCGTTCAGCGAGGGCCTGCGGTATGCTGTTGAGGCCTTCCGCGCGCAGCAGCGTGACGAAATGCTCATCTGCCAGCAGGCGGCGCATGGCGTTGGTTACGAACAGGAGCCGGCTCCGGGCGAGGGAGGCTCGCTTGATGAGCAGCTTCTGGCGCTCGGTTTCGCGCTGATACGAGCGGATGAGGCTTTCCGATGTAACCGGGCGCGACCACCAGGGGCGCTGCCCGCGCTTGCTCGTCTGCTTGCCACTCGTGTTGCGCTGCTCGATGATCTGCCGGATCGCGAGCACCTGGTTGCCCGGAATGGTCTTCTCCTCATACGCCTGAGCCAGGGCTTGCTGGACCTCGCCCTCTTTGGCCCTCGCGATCTCCATGGCGATGGTATGCGGGATGACGCCGCGTTCGACCGCGGAAATCAGCTTCTCCTCGCCGTTGTCGAGCAAGACGCAGATCGCAGCGACATATTCGTAGGAGAAATCCACTTTCGCGGCGATTTCGCTGTGCGAATATCCGCGGGCTGCCAGCACACCGATGGCATGGACGAGTTCCAGCGGGCTGTGCTGTCGCCGGGCCAGGTTCTCGACCAGGCTCATCACGTAGCAATCCTCTTCCGAGGCATCGACGATGATGGCTGGGATTTCGGACTGACCAAGCGCGATGAAGGCTTCTAGCCGGCCCTGTCCGCAAACCAGATCATAGCGTGTCTTGCCGGCGCGCTGGCTCACCGTAATCGGCTTCTTCAGCCCCAGATGGGCGATGCTGTCCACCAGCTCCTAGAAGATGCGTTTGTTCCGCACACGCGGATTGAGAATCGTGATGAGGTCGACCGGCACCATGCGGATTTCGGGGACGGGGTCGCTCATGCGGCCACCCGCAGCGCCGCACGGCGCGTCAGATCCATGAAGGCTTCAAGTGTCTCGTACCGATAGGCATCGAGCAGGATGCCATTCTCGGGCGCGAGCCTTAGGTCAGGCGACTTCCCGAGATCGAGCCAGGGCAGCAGATAGTAGTCCCGTATCGTGCGGTTATCGTCCTCCATCCGGGCTGCGATCGTGATTCCCGGCCGAAGACCCTGATCGAACCGGATCTTCCAGCGCAGGTTTCCTGCTGGACTGACCTGGCAGCGGGCTATGACCAGCGCCGCCGTGAACTCCTCGTTGATGTGCAACAGATCGGACACCGGGTCCCGGCGGACCGAACCGCCTGCGCTCTCGATCCCGGCGATGACTTCCTGGACGACGTCGGGGTGGAGGGCTCGCAAGGCCCGGTTGGTTTCGATGTAGCGGTAGTCCCGCGCCGGCGAATAACCGACCAGCTCATAGGCCCGCACCAGGCTTCCGAACCGGTGGCGAAACGTAATGCTCGAAGGCATGTCCTCGACTTCGTCGATGACCAGCCCCGAAAGCCACCCCTTCTCGGCCAACAAGGCCGCGAGCCTGTCGAGCAGTTCCTGGTCGGTGTAGCGCTTGCTCCGGGTATCGATGATGCGCTGCGCAGCTTCATAGAAGTCTGGTTCGACAATCGGCTCGAAGGCCCCGTCATGGCGGACCCACATGTCGGGTGGATTGAGGACTCGCTTGGCCTTCAGTTTGAACGAAACCCTGTTGTAGACATTGTTGCCGATGTATTTTTCGTTGGTCAGGATCTGGTGAACCGTGCCTCGGGTCCACGGGCGGCCGAGATCGGTCACATGTCCTTCGCCGTTCAATATCCCGGCAATCTCGCTTTCGGTTCGCTGCTGAACGACGAACATGCGGTACAAGCGCCGCACCATCTCGACTTCTTCGGGCGGGCCAGGTTGCAGGACTACGCGGTCGGTCTGGAGGCTTTTCTGCTCGCCACGTTGGAGTGTCGTCTTGGGATTGCAGTGCTCATCGACTAGCACGCGGCGCAGGCCGAAGCCTGCTGGACCTCCCTGTCGGAAACCAAGCCGGATGAGGCGACACTGTCCGGTGAAGACCTTGGCGGACAATTCCCGGCTGTATTCGCCGGCCATGGCCCGCTTCATGCTCTTGATGATCGTCGCGCTCAGGCTACCGTCGTTCTCGAACTGCTCTGCGCAGTAGTGCACCTTGATCCCGCCTTCGCGGCAGATGAACTCATAGTAGGCGCTTTCGTCGGCATCCTGAAAACGTCCCCATCGGCTGACATCATAGACGAGGACCACCTCGAAGTCCGTGTTACCCGAGCGGACGTCCGCGATCAGCTTCTGAAGTGAAAGGCGGCCGTCCAACTTGAGGCCGCTCTTCCCCGAGTCCTCATAGGTCCGAACAATCTCGAAGCCGCGATGCGCCGCATACTCGGCAATAATCTCTGCCTGATTCTCAGTTGAGTATTTCTGATGCTCGGTCGACATGCGCACGTATTGCGCCGCCCGTATCAGGCGCTCAGGCTTCTCGTCACTATTGCCCGAAGTGTTTGTCACAACCGATGCTTCCAGTTCGCTCCCAGGAGACGCGCTAAACTCTCCGGAAACTTATCTGGAGGAGGGGCGAATGTCGTTCACCAAGAAGGACCGAAAGATTCAGTCGGAATCAGGAAAAACTTTTCCGGCGATCACGCCGGAGTCGCTGGCCCATGTTATCGCAGCAGCGCTCCGCGCGGAATTTGGTGCAACGCCGTCATCGGTCAAAACTGTCGCGCGGCTTACCCATTCAAACGAACGTGCTGTACGCAACTGGTTCGATGGCAAGAACGGGCCGAGCGCCGACAATCTGGTGATTCTCATGCGGCATTCGAACATCGTCCTCAAGGCCGTGTTGGAATTGGCTGACCGGCCGGATCTGGTTCTGGCCGTCGGCATCCTTGGGCTAAGAGAACAACTGGTTGATGTGGTGGCTGCAATCGACAAAGCGCGGGAGTAGCAATCTGGCCCTTCACTTGCCCTTACGCAGGCTTGGCGTAAGCCGCCCAATGGTCTGAACAGGAACGGGTATCCGGCCAAATTCAGCCAGTCGTTGGCCTGAACAGTGCTTGCCAATTACCGTTGAATTTCCTTGAATAATCGCGCTTCGGTTCGGCTTTCAAACAGATTATCCGGCCAAATCCGGCCACGTCTCGATGAGGGGCGAGCGACAGAAATGTATGGTCAAGCGTAGGGCAAGCCGGGAAAAACCAGGCGAGCGCGGGATCTATTTTCGGAAGAGTTCGAGATAATCATGGAACAAGAACAGGCGGTTCCGCCTTTGCCCAGTCATCTCGACCAGAACACCGTGCTCGACCATATCGCTGATCAGGGACGCTGCCGTATTGGTCGTAGTCGATAGAAATGAGGTGATCGCCTTCACGTCGACTACCGGCTGCGCATAGAGATGGCGCATCAATTGCTGGGCATTCTCCTGCCTGCGGTGGCTGAAGCGCGGCAGCACCTCGCGTTCGATACGCTCCTTCAGCGCCAGGATTGCCCGGAAGACGCCCGCTGATCCGCGCGCCGTTTCCTCCACTCCGTGCAGGAAGAATACCAGCCAATCCCGCATGTGGTTTCCTTGGCGCACCGCCATCATGTGGTCGACGTAGGCGGTTTTGTTCCGCTCGAAATAGTCGGAAAGGTAAAGCGCTGGCTTCACCAGCAGCTTCTCCGAGGCGAGGTAGAGTGAAATCATCAACCGCCCCAATCGGCCGTTGCCATCGAGGAACGGGTGAATCGTCTCGAACTGGTAGTGCGCGATCGCAATCTTGATCAGCGGCGGCACCATCGCCTCTGCGTTATGCAAGAACTTTTCGAGGTCGCTCATTAGTTGCGGGACATGATCATGGTGCGGCGGCACAAAGACGGCGTTCTTCAGGCTCACCCCGATCCAGTTCTGGCTGATGCGGAATTCGCCAGGCCGTTTCGTTTCGCCCCGCACCCCGTCGAGCAGAATCGCATGGGTGTCGCGTAGCAGCCGGTTAGACAGTGGTAGGCGCTCCAGGCTATCTATGGCGAAGGTGATGGCGCGGATGTAGTTCTGGACCTCGCTCCAGTCGTCGCGCACTTCCGGCAGCAGGTCTTCTGCATCCTTGAAGGCATCTTCGATGTTGGTCTGGGTGCCTTCAATTCGGCTGGATTGCGTGGCTTCCTTGGCCACGTACATGCGGATGAAGAATTCGATGTCGGGGATCAGCTGCGCAAAGGCGTTCAGTTCGCCAAGTGCGCGATCGGCCTGGCCGAGCAATTGCAGTACCTGCGGGTCTGAGATCAGCCAGCCATGGTTGATGGGCTCGGGCAGGAAGCTGCGATACTCAAATTGGGCCTCAAACTGCCCTGCTTGGTAGGCCGAAAGTTCCATATCTCAAAAAGTGCCTCTCAATCTGCCATTGCGAATTGCATATGTCAGATTCTCCCAGGCGCAAAGAGGCGATATCAAATTCAGCCTTATTTTCTGATTTATAAATCTGTGTATGTCAAATTGGCGAACGACCAGTAAGGTGTCTCGGCGTCATCCTAGCGCACTGATGTCAGGGTGTCTGGAGGCTGGTTTCAAGGCGCGTTGGAAAGGCGGCTCAGCGCCTCATGGCAGTCCGTATCCGCCCCCTATAAGGTTTTGCTAAGTGAAATGGTGCTTACTTTGTGATTACATTGCGAAAAATTGACGGCAAAAATAATCGATTTTTTACTTTAATGTCAGATAGATATATGATTTTTGTGCCTAAAATGTGGTACTTTCGCTATCGCCGTCGGTAGGCTTGCGCCAAAGTGTTGGCGAAGTCCTTTCGGAGCGACAGGTCCACCCCGTGTTAACCAATTTACGGCTTGGTAACCCAATTCTGGTCAAGTGACCTGGTAGCCGGACGGGAGGGGTCCGGCGCCAACCAAGGGGTCACCTGTCATGAACAGCGCCGGTACCGCATCGCTGACCATTGCCGAACTGCGCGAATTCGCCGGGTTCACCTCGGGCGAGCAGCGTTACATCAAGCGCAGCCTCGATGTCGGACTGGGTCGACAGGACGCCTTCCGGCTGTGGGCACGCGATGCCGCCGAAACCGCCTCGATCCGCAGCCAGTACATCGCTTACCAGGACTTGCGCGGTCTGCGCCGCGAGTTGCCGGCAGGTGAAAGCTTCGACGGATTGGAAGCCTTCATCGGCAAGCTGGTGCGCGTGACCGCCTTCGACCTTTCGCAGGAACGGATCGAGTGCTTTTCGGCCTATCGCTTCCTATATGAACGCCTGCTCGGGCCAAAAGCGCGGCCGTGGTTGCCAGCGGCGTTCTGCGGCGCCGCTGCGCTGCCGCAGATCCGCCCGAACCGCCGCAAGGGACTGCTCCAGTCGATCAGCGAAGCCGCTGCAACCGCGCCCGGCTGGTCCACCCGCGCGCCAAGCTTCTTTCCCGACTACGTTGAAAAAGAAGCCGCCTGAACCCGGATCAAGCGAGCAACCGCCACACCCCGGCCGGGATGTGGCCCACCGGCAAGTGCAACCAGGTAATCGCCAGCCACGCCAACGGCACGCTCAGCCATTGGCGCCCAAGTTCACTCGTCGCTGAAAGCTGCGGCCAGTAGCTGGTCCGCTTGCGCCACACGTTCCATTCGCGCGGATTGAGTTCGCTCTTGCGCAAGTCCTGCCCATGCGCCCCCACCAGCGCCAGAAACGCCATAGCCCCGGCCAGGATCAGCACGCGCGGGCTGGGCGCGACGATGGCATGCGCCAGCGCCCACACGGCAAAACCCCACATCATCGGATGCCGCGTGATCTTGAACACGCCCATCGGCTTGCGCGCCGAAACCCCCGCCATGTTGGCTTGCGGCAGCGCCGGATTGCCCGAGAGCGAACCGATGAACAGCGAAAGCGCGATCAGCGTCAGCAGGCTGGCCAGGCTCCACGGCAGCCACGCATAACCGTTCCAAAGCGTCGGCCCGGCTGGCGCATGCGCGAAAGCCACCGCCATCCAGCCGAACAGCCCGATCGCCACCAGCGAATAGACCAGCAGAAACGTTCGTTCACCCAACGCGCGCGCCAGCGGGCGCCGCAACGGATGCGACAGCAGGAAATGCGATCCGACGAACACCGACACCGAGACGCCGAGCGGCGCGAGTGAATGACCTGCCAATCTACCGACCCCCAATTGAACCCCGGCCGTTTTCGACCCGGGGCTTACAGTAAACTCACCATTCGTAGGCCTTGGGTAGCGCACCTTCCTGTGGATGGCGATAGCGTGTCCGCAGCCGGGTCTGGTGGTTGTCGAGCGGCTGTTCCACCCCGTCGATGAAAACCCGCTCGGCACCCGACCCGAGTTCGAGCGGATCGCCGTCCCACACCACAACGTCGGCCGCATGGCCGGGTAGCAAGCTGCCGAAGTGCGCCCCTTCACCCATGATCTCGGCCGGCACCGAACTGATGGCGGCGAAGGCCTGCCCCCAGGTCAGCCCGGTCGCGCCCGGTAGCCTCGTCAAAGCCACGAGGTTGCCCGCATATTGCCGGGCATAGCGCGGCTGGTCGTTGTCGAACATGTTGCCGATCGCCACCCGAACCCCCGCGCGGACCATCCGCCCGATGTTCGATTGCGTGGCAGCCATCGTCTCGAACGCGCCTGGCAAGTCGGTAATCCCGCTGGCGATGACCGGCACATGCGCTGCGGCGATCTCGTCCGCCACGCGCCAGCCCTCGGCCGCACCCACGATCACCAGCCGTAAAGCGGGGAATTCATGGCTGAGCGCAAGGGTTTGGCGCAAGTCCGCCATGCGCTCCACATGGACGAACAACGGCTGCGTGCCGTTGACGACCGGAACCAGCGCGGCGGCATCGGCGCGGGTCAGTTGAACATCGGTGCCGCGCGCGACGTCGCTTTCGGCGATTCTGCCGGCTTCGGGCGATGCGGGTTGCACGGACCCGACAGTTGCGGTTCCGCGCCGCGCGCCGGTCGGCCCTGCGCGCCGCGCAAAATCGCGGGCTTCGCGCAAGGCATTGCGCAAGATCGCCTGCGCCGAAACCCGACTGCCGCCGGCCAGCCGCCCGCCCCGTTCACCCAATTCGACGTACTGGAACGCGCGCGGGCGGTCGATCGTGTTGCCGCTGGCCGCAAGATCGACGTAGGCGCCCTGCCCCGCGAAGATCGAGCTTTCGGCGCTGGGTGCAACGGCGGTGCGGGTCACGCCGCCTGTACGGCTGACGCGGATCGGCATGGCTTCGGGGTCGATCGCGGCCGATACATCGAGCGCGGCGCTGAACGGCGATTTACGCGCACCGCTGTCGTTGCTGTTCTCCACCGCGCCGACATCGAGCAGGCCCAGATCGGTCACCGCCACGACCATGCCGGGGCTGACCCACTTGCCGCTGCCGTCGATCACGCTGACGCCAGCCGGAACCGAAACATTCGCCCCGGCAGCGACAACCTTGCCGCTGCGGACGACGACGGTCCCTTCGGGGATCGGCGCGCTGCCATCGCCCAGCACCACGGTGGCGTTGGTAATCGCGAAATCGGTTGGCGCGGCAATTGCCGAGGTCGAAACGAGCGATGCCGCGAGCAACGCGGCGATACGGGAAAAGCGGCTCATTTCACGTCTCCCTCGCCGGGTTGGCCCAGCTCGAAATCGCTGACAGGTCGGCGTTTGGGATCGTTCGCATCATACAGCAGTGCGCCGTCGACCCACACTTTCTCTGGCCGCGCATAGACCGACAGCGGGTTGCCGTTCCACAGCACCACGTCGCCCATCTTGCCCGGCGACAGGCTGCCGGTCTGCGCCTCGATCCCCAGCGCATGCGCGGGGTTGAGCGTGATCCAGCGGATGACCTGTTCGTCGGGGATCACGATGCCCATGCGCCGGCCCGAACCTTGCGCCTTGGCGGCTTCCTGGTTGAGCCGCTGAATGCCGTATTCATCGTCCGAGTGGATGATGACGCAGGCACCCGCGTCGTAAACCAGCGCAGCGTTTTCGGGGATGCCGTCGTAGGCTTCCATCTTGAAGCCCCACCAATCGGCCCAGATCGCCGCGCACGTGTCGCTGGCCTTGAGCAGATCGCCGATCTTGTACGATTCGACCGCGTGGTGGAAAGCGCTGACCTTGTAGCCGAATTCCTTAGCCATATCGAGCACTTGCGCCATTTCGTCGGCGCGGTAGCAGTGGTTCTGGATCAGGATCTTGCCATCGAGCACGCCCGCCAGCGTTTCCATGCCCAAATCGCGCGTCTCCTGCTTTCCGGCGTCGCGCTTCCTGCGGTATTCGCTCGCTTTGATCCACGTGGCCCGGTCGACCGCCATGTTGCCCATCCGGGTCGAAGGTTCGCGGCCCTTCGAGCCGTAAACGCGCTTGGGATTTTCGCCGCAAGCCATCTTCAGGCTGTAGGGCGCACCGGGGAATTTCATCGACTGGACCGTGCGCCCCGGCACGTTCTTGAGCATGACCGAACGCCCGCCCATCAGATTGGCCGAGCCGGGCAGGATGTTGAGGCTGGTGATCCCACCATTGGCCATCGCGCGGCTGAACCCGGGGTCTTGCGGCCAGACCGAGTGTTCGGCCCAGACATCGGGCGTGGTCGGGCTGGTCGCTTCGTTGCCATCCGAATTGGCCTCGACAGCCGGGCTGGGATAGACGCCGAGATGGCTGTGGATGTCGATGATGCCGGGAGTCACGAATTTGCCCCCGGCGTCGATCTTGCGGTAACCCGCTGGAATCGCGAGGCTGGCATCGCCGATCCGCTCGATCTTGCCGCCCGAAACCAGCACCGTGCCATTGTCGATCCGCGCGCCGGCACCGTCGAACACCGTCGCACCGACGATCGCGGTCGGCTCGCCCGCATAAGGGTGATACGTCGACGGGTAGGGGTTTTCGTTGATCGCTGCGGGCTTGTCGTTCCCCTTCGATTTCGCCGCGCCGGCTTGCGTCGCCAGCATGAGTCCGAGGGCGGCAATTGCGGTGCCGGTCAGTTTGCTGATCAATTGCATGGTTGTCTCAAATCCCCTGAATCTTCGTCACACAACGGCACTGCAACGCCCTTGCACCGTTCATTTAACGCCGTGCATCAACTTCTTGAGCGGCCACGACAGCACCAACAAGGCAACCCCCAACCCGATCGCGATCCACGCGATCGTGGTGAAGGTCGCGGTGTAGGTATCGAGGCTGACCTTGAGGTTGGTCACCTGCCCGCCCACCGTCTCGACGCTGGCCAATTGCGCGACCACGCCCGCGACATATTGCGCCACCGCGATCGACAGGAACCACACCCCCATCATCAACCCGACGATCCGCGCGATCGACAGCTTGGTGATCATGCTCAGCCCCACCGGCGAAATGCACAATTCGGCGATCGAGTGGATCAGGTACAGCCCTGCCAGCCACCACAGCCCGACCTTGAAGTCGGGGCCGACGAACTTCGTGCCGAACACCAGGAACAGGAAGCCCAGCCCCACCCCCATCAGCGCCACGCCGAACTTGATCGGGATGGTCGGCTCGATCCCGCGTTTGGCCATGCCGTTCCACATGATCGAGAACAGCGGCGCCAGCGCCACGATGAAGAAGGCGTTGAAAAACTGCGTCTGCCCGGCCGAAATGCTGAACAGCCCGAATACCGACATATCGGTATTGCGATCAGCGAACAGCGTCAGGCTCGATCCCGCTTGCTCGAACAAGGTCCAGAACACGGTGTTGAAGGTGATCAGCACCATCGCCGCCAGCATCATCTGGAATTCGGTGCGGCTGCCCTTGATGTATGACCAGATCAGGATACCCGGCACCGAAACCAGGAAGCTGCCGAACATGATCTTGCCCATGATCGGCAAGGTGGTGAAGTAACCGATGATGCCACTGCCCGCGGGCGGCTTCACATAGCTCATCAGGTTGGCGAACAGCAGGTAGACCACCGGGATGATCAGCACCGAACCGATGTAGATCAGCGCATCGCGGTTAGCAGGAGCGCCTGCGGGCCGATCACCATGCCCATCGAGCTTGCCGCCATCGAACTGAAACAGCAGCCACGACACCGCCATGCCGCCGGCCGCCAGCGCGAAGCCGGCCCACCAGCCCAATCCGCCCCAACTGCCCATGCCCACCGCCAGCAACGGGCACAGGATCTGCGAGAACAGCGAACCCAGATTGATGCCCATGTAGAAGATCGTGAACCCGGCATCGCGGCGCCGGTCACCCTCTGCGTAGAGCGAACCGACGATCGTCGAGATGTTTGGCTTGAAAAAGCCGTTGCCGACCACGACCAGCGCCAGACCGGTGATCAGCAGGAAGGTATAAAGCGGCGAGCGTTCGCCTTCGGCGACGAAGCCACCGGGTGCGATCGTGCGCGCTTCCTTGCCATCGGCTGCTATCAGCGAAACCGATTTGTCGTCATTGCCCCTGATCTGCAGCGAGTGGCCATCTTGCGTGATGAACTGCTGGCGCTTGTCGCCGGTGCCCTTGACCGTGACTTCGTAGCGCTGGCCCTCGATCGTGGCGAACGGCTTGGCCGGACCGCCCGTGCTCGACAGGCACAACACCATATAGCCGACCGACATCATGATCGCGCCGAACTTGACCGAACGCTTCGAACCCAGGAACCGGTCGGCCAGCAATCCGCCGATCAGCGGGGTGAGGTATACCAGCGCGGTAAAGCCGCCGTAGAGCCCGGTGGTGGTGGTGTCGCTGAACAGGAAATGCTGCGCCAGGTACAGCGTGAGCAGCGCGCGCATGCCGTAATAGCCGAAGCGTTCCATCGCCTCGGTGGTGAACAGCCGCGCCAGTTGGCGGGGGTGTCCGAACCACTGGCCGCTTTCATGCCCGTCCAGATGGCGCAGTCCGCCCGAGATTGGGCCCGGGATCGCGCCCGGTTCGGCTGCGGAATCGTCGAACTGGATGGCCATGTAATGCTTGCTCCCCGAAATTGCCTGTACTGCCATGCCTGGTTTGCCATGCCTGTGGCTGCCGGTTGGCCCGCCTTCGGGCTCGCGCGGCAAGCCTTGCAGACTAGCCGTCAAATCGCGGGGCGAAAGGGGATTGTTGCATCGGTAAGGAAATCGCCACGCACCCAGTGCGCAGGCAAATATTCTTGGAACATTCATGCTGCGACGCGCGCACTCACGCAATTCCCTTGCCTGACTCGCTGTATTATGTCACCGCCACACCACCATGCGCACCACGCCCCGGCCCGTCTATCTCAAACTGCGCGACCAGATCGCCGCCGCCATTCTCGATGGACTTTACCGCGAGGGTGAGATGCTGCCGTCGGTGCGCGCCTTTGCCGCAGATCAGGGCGCCAATCCGTTGACCGTGGCCAAGGCCTACCAGCAGTTCCAGAATGAAGGGCTTGTCCAGGTCCAGCGCGGGGTGGGCATGTTCGTTTCGGCCGGCGCTGCCGAGCGTTTGCGCGCGCAGGAACGCAGCAGTTTCCTGGCGAGCGAATGGCCGGAAATTGCAGTCCGAATGCGCCGTCTGCGCATCGCCTGGTCGGACTTGCAAGCGCTCGACGATTTGGCCGAAGCGTAGCCTGGCCGGGCAGGTGCCCAAAAAGCATCCAAATTCTGCCGCTTACTGCGCTTGCGCGATTGTAATCGTTTAAATCGTCTGGCAGGATAAGTCTGTGGGCTGCGATTTAACCCGCGGGAACTTACCGACAAGGGCATACCGGGGGCCAAAATCCGGGGGCCAATGCGGTTTGGGGGGAACCGATGATCAGATCTGAATTGCTGTTGGCGCTCGCCAAGGAAAACCCGGATTTGCGAGCCGACGAGATCGAGCGCGTGGTCGATGTGTTTTTCGATGAAGTCGGCAAGCGCCTGGCCGAAGGTGGACGTGTCGAACTGCGCGGCTTCGGAGCATTTTCAACGCGGGCCCGCGATCCCCGCCGAGGCCGCAATCCGCGCACCGGCGAAAGCGTCGAAGTCCCGGGCAAGAGCGTGCCCTATTTCAAGCCCGGCAAGGAAATGCATTCCCGGCTGAACACCGCCTGATAGCGGCTGGCTCGACTGAATACCGCCCGACGGCAGGTAACCGATACAATCCAACTTACGACATGCCGGAAGCGCTGGCCCCTTTGCGGGACCGGCGCTATCGGGTTTTGCTGCCCGGAATGCGGACGTGGCGGAATGGTAGACGCAGGGGACTTAAAATCCCTTGAGCTTTGCTCGTGCGGGTTCGAGTCCCGCCGTCCGCACCAGGCAGATCGCAGTCACAAGGGTGCCGCGCATCGATGCGGCGCGCTCTGAAGCGGCCTTAGATGAGCATTTGCAGGCGCTTGCAGAGGCTGAAAATCGGCCGTCGAACCACATGTCCGGCCTTTGTTGCAGTGCACTGCAATTAATTGTTGCATCGCAACCAAAATCATGGCCTCTTGTAACAATCAAGAAAGATTCGCGCGGGTTTGCTCAAGCATCTCCGAGGTGAACGGGTATTTCCAAAATTCTAAATATAACAATGCGCATCAGGCGCAGTGGAGAAGTCGCGCGTTGAATGTAGAGATTGCCCGTTTACCGTTGAAAGCTCGCAATCTGTTCGAGTTTGTCGCGGATATTTGGTCGATCTTGTGCGTTCGTGTCACTGAATTAGATAACTTTGTCATTCAATCTGCGAATAAGATTGCCGAGCCAATTTATTCCGCAACGCAGCGCAGCGCCGGCAAAAGTGGCATCCGTTCCGAAGGTCCTCGCTCGCTCGAATTGGTGCGAATGCTCACTGGCGCGCCGTTCTCCGCGAGCCGGGGCTTTGTCCGGACCTTTGAACTCAGTTTCGAACCGGGCCCGCAATCGGCGCGCTGCCAGCAGAACGTGCCGGTTCGCTTCGTGGCGATGCGCAAGCACACGCGCAGTGCCAGCGATGGGCCGGCCATTACCCATAATTCGTCCGGGGGGGGACGCGACTGAAGGCAACCTTTGCTCAATGAGCGGGCCAAAAAATGACCAAGCAAAAGATTTGCCTTACTGCGGTTTCGATGTCCGCCTGCGCGCTGGCGATGCTCTATGCGGAGCCTGCGCTTGCGCAAGCCGTGCCGGCGGAACCGGCCGATGCGGCTGCCAGCACGTCCAGCGATGCCGAACCGATCATCGTGACCGGCACACGCGCATCGGGCATCACCCAGGCCGAAAGCCCGACGCCGATCAAGGTGCTCGACGCCTCTTCACTGTCCAAAGTCGGCCAGCCCAATCTAAACCAGATCCTGACCCAGCTCATACCGTCTTTTACCGCGCAAGCATTCGGCGGTGATACGTCCAACCTGACGCTGTCCGCCCGGCTGCGCGGCCTGAGCCCCAACCACACGCTGGTGCTGGTGAACGGCAAGCGCCGTCACGGCACCGCCAACCTGGCGGTGCTGGGCGGACCGTTCCAGGGCGCAGCGGCGGCCGATCTCGACCTGATTTCGCCGCTGTCGATCAAGCGTATTGAAGTGCTCGAACAGGGTGCGGCAGCACAGTACGGATCGGATGCGATCGCGGGCGTGATCAACATCATCCTCAGGGACCAGACCGAGGGCGGCGACATCAGCGCCACCGCGGGTTCGTATTACAAGACCGGCGGGCTCACCACTGCGGCCTCAGCCAACCTGGGCTTCAAGCTCGGCGAGAACGGTTTCCTCGACATCACGATGTTCCACCGGCTGCACAATTTCAGCCAGGTGGGTGGGCTCGACCGGCGCGTTACCGACACGTCGGGCGTGCTGCGGACCACGTTGAGTGCGGCGCAAAAGGCGCTTTACGGCAACATTCTGGGCTTTCCCTATGTGAACCGGATCAACGGCGATGCACTGTCGCATCTGACCAACTTGCAATACAACGCGGGCTATGACGTGGGTGGCGGTGCCAAGCTTTACAGCTTCGGAACCTACAGCAAGCGCATCGCCAGCGCTTATGAAAACCTGCGGGTGCCAGACCGGATCATCGCGTCTGCGGTGCTGGGCGTAGGCGGGACGCTGGGCGCGCCCGGTTCAATCGTGTTCGACCCCGATGGCAACAATCCGCCCAACGGCTTCAACCCGCGCGAAGCGATCCGCGAGGACGATTTTTCGATCACGGGCGGGATGAAAGGCGAAATCGGCACCTTCACTTACGATTTCAGCGCCACCTGGGGCCAGGACAAGAACCTGATCTACACGCTCGATTCGGCCAACCGATCGTTGTTCATCGACACGCATTTCACCCCGACCAGCTTTTACAACGGGCTGTTCAAGGCGACCGAATCCACCATCAACGCCGATTTCACCAAGCGCATCGATGCCAGCATGCCTAGCCCGATCACCGTGGCGTTCGGCGCGGAATATCGCAAGAACATCTACGAGATCGGCTCGGGCGATCCAGGCTCGATCTACAAGGAAGGCGGCCAGTCCTACCCCGGCTTCCGGCCTTCGGACGCGGGCAAGAACAAGCGGCACAACACCGCCGTGTACCTCAACGTCGCGATGGAGCCGGTCGAGAACCTGAAGCTGGACGGAGCCGTGCGCTACGAGCACTATTCGGACTTCGGTTCGACCACCACCTACAAGGCCACCGGGCGTTATGATTTCAGCCCGGCGGTGGCGGTGCGCGGCACGCTTTCGACCGGGTTCCGCGCACCCACGCTGGCCGAAAGCTTCTATTCGGCCACCAACGTCTCGCCAACATCGGCCTTCGTCCAGTTGCCCGCCAACTCGGCGGCGGCCAAGCTGCTGGGCTTTCCCAACCTCAAGCCAGAAAAGTCGGTCAACTACAGCCTGGGCTTCGTGTTCCGCCCGGCGCCGCGGCTGACGATGACGATCGACGCGTTCCAGGTGCGCATCCGCAACCGCATCCTGGGCACGGGCTCGATCTTCGGCAGCGGCGGGGCGACCAACTTCCCGTCGGTTACGGCCGCGATCATCGCCAACGGCAACGTGCTCGATCCCACCGTCAGCCAGACCGGGATCAACATCTTCACCAACGGCGCCGATACCCGCACGCAAGGGGTCGACGCTGTGGTGAGCTACCGCAGCGAGTTCGGTTCGGCGGGCACGGTGAACTGGACGCTTTCGGGCACTTACAACAAGACCAAGGCGACCAGGATCTACCCTGCGCCCAAGCAACTGACACCCGTTGGCGCAACCACCCCGATCGCGCTGTTCGATGCGGGGGCGATCTCGAACCTCGAGAGCGCATCGCCGCGGGTCAAGGTGGTGGGCTCGGCCGACTGGACGATCGGTGCGTTTTCGTCGACCTTGCGCGGCACGTTGTACGGGGTGAGCAGCAACTTCACCTCACCCGACGGCGGCACATACTATCTGCAGAAGATCCCGACCGCGTTCGTGGTCGACCTGGAGGCGAGCTACACGATCGCGCACACGGTGACGCTGTCGGTGGGTGCGAACAACTTGTTCAACAAGAAGCCGCCGACGGTGCAACTGGTGCCGGGCACGACCAATTTCACGCTGGTCAACGGTGGCAACGTGCTCGATGCGCCGCTGACGTTCTCTCCTTACGGCATCAACGGTGGATACTATTACGGGCGGGTTGCCGTGAAGTTCTGATCGCCAATCGCTGAAAAACCAGGGCGCCGCCGGATCATCCGGCGGCGCCCTCTTTTGTGCCTACGCCCCAAAACAAAACGGGCCGCCCTTCCAGGCGGCCCGTTCGGCATTGCAGCGATAGTCAGGCGATCAGGCGGTCCACACCTTGTCGAGCGCGATCGCGAAGTTCTGCATGTCTTCCATGGAGCCGACCGTGATGCGGCTGACCGTAGGCCAGATCGGCCACGAACGCCCGATCTCGACGCTCTGCGTGCGGAAGGCGGCTTGCACGTCCTTGGCCGGCTTGGTCTTCCAGTCGATCATGATCATGTTGGCGTTGGTAGGCACAACCGTCAGCCCTCGCTTTTTCAGGTGATCGAGCGTGTAGCCACGCGCGGCTTCCATTTCGGCCTTGCGCTGCGCAATCAGCGTGGCGGCGGTCAGGCTGGCGGTGGCGCAGGCGAGCGAGGGCAAGGGCAGCGCGCCCGATTGCATCCCGCCATCATAGCGCATCATTTTGGCGATGTTTGCCGGCTGGGTCATGATGAAGCCCATCCGCAGCCCCGCCATCCCGAAGATCTTCGAAAACGTGCGCATCACGATCACGTCCTTGTACTTGACCGCGAACGATGACGCGACCGGCACCCCGGCGAAGTGCGTATAGGCTTCATCCACCAGCACCATCGAGCCTTCGGGCTTGTGCGCGATCAGCCACTCGATGTCTTCCAGCGGGGTGATCGTGCCGGTGGGGTTGTTGGGGGTGCAGATGTAGTAAAGCCCGGCGTTGGGATCGGCCGCCAGCATCGCCTTCACGTCGTGGCGGAAGTCTCTGGTCAGCGGCACGCGCTTGACCGGGGCGCCCACCCACTCGGCAGTGCGGCCGGCCAGCTCGAACGTCGGGTCGGCCGTGACCAGGCCGCGCGTGGGCGAACAGTAGCTGACCACCGCGCGCGACAGCGGGTCGCTCGATCCCGGCCATGGCGCGACATGGTCGTAAGGTACGCCTTCGACCGCCATTACCGCCTTGATGAAATCGCCGCGTTCGTCCTTGGGCGAATAGCGGTTGCCGTGTTCGACCATCATTTGCGCCGCAACGCGGCCGGGCATCAGCGGCCCGGTCCAGCATTCGTTGGCGCCGATGCGCGTCTTGGCGGTGGGCGCCGGATCGGGCACGCCCCCCGACGCCCATGCCGGGCGCCCGACGCTGGCAGCCATCGCCCCCACGCCGAACACCGTTGCCAGCCGCGCCATGTCGCGGCGGCTGTAGCCGCGCGACTGAAGATCATCCTGCGCTTCTTCGGGCAGGGTTCTGGTCATGAGATCGATCGTGCCTGGCATGGGGTCAGCTCCTTTGGTTCCGGTGGCTTTCGTGATTTCTACAGGGATTTTCGCAGCATGATCACCGCGATGAACAGCAGGTAGACGCCGAACACCTTGCGCAATGGCGATGGCGGCAAGGCGTGCGCCGCGGCCACACCCAGCGGTGCCGACAGGATCGACATCGAAGTGATCACGATGGCAGCGGGGACGTTGACGTAGCCGATCGAACCCCACGGCAAGCCCGCCTGGTGGTAGCCGATGATCGCGAAACCGATCGCGCTGGGGATCGCGATCAAGGCGCCGATGCCCGATGCGGTGGCGATCGCGCGATGGATCGAGCGGCCGCACAGCGTCATCACCATGATCGCGATCGTGCCGCCGCCGATACCCAGCAACGACGAAAACGCGCCCAGACCGCCGGCGATCGCTACGCGCGGTGCTATGCCCGGCATGTTTTCGCTCAATTTGTGGTCGGCCAGACCCGGAACCAGGAAGTTGATCGACATCAGGGCAACACCGATCCCGAACACCAGCGTCAGAACGGTTCCGTCGACGTGCCCGGCCAGGACCACGCCGAATGCGTCACCGATGATCAGCCACGGCGCCCAGGTTCGCAAGACTTCGAATTCCACCGCATTGCGCAGAGCATGCGCGCGCAACGATCGGATCGAGGTGAGGATGATAGTGGCGGCAGACGTACCGATCGCAACATGCGCATATTGCACCTTGTCTCCGCCGAGCAGCGGCAGCACCGCCAGCAGCGCGGGAACGACCACGAAGCCACCGCCGATCCCGAACAGTCCCGCAGCAAAGCCGGCGATCAGCCCTGCGACAAGCAAGGCAACAAGCGGCACGAGCCAGAGCACTGCGGTATGCGCCAAATTGAGACCCCCGAACGTTCTTCAGGCTCTCTCCCGCCGACGGGATGCCGCGCTTGCGTGAGCGTAGGCGTTCCGGTCCGCAAGATTGTGGCGCGTTGCACGGTGTCGCGCAACTGCAATCTTTTGCATGGTTGCGGCACGCGAAAGATTCGCAATCGGACCTGCGCACATCGCGATTTCAGGCCGCGTTGGCTTGCGCAATCCTGGCGTAAACCGCCGCGCTCGGCCTGGCGGTCCGCGCGAACGTCTGCCTGTCCACGCTGTGCAGTCCGAACACGTTGCGATAGCCGAAAATCCACTCGTAAGTGTCGATCAGCGACCAGTGCATATAGCCCAGCACCGGCACACCGTCCGCGATCGCCCGGCCCAGTTCGGCAAGCGCGGCCGAAATGAACGACGCGCGCAAGGCATCGCGATCGGTGCACAGCCCGTGCTCGGTAATCAGCACAGGGCGCCTGGTGACCGCGTGGGCGTAGCGCACCGCGTTTGCCAGAGAGGGCGGATAGATTTCCGAGCCCATCGTGTTGAAGCTGGAAAAGTGCGGCGGCTTGACGCGGCCCTTGTCGTCCCAGCGCCAGCGTTCGTAATTCTGCACGCCCACAAAATCGTCATGCCGTGCCAGATCGAGCCAGGCACCATACCATTCGTGCTGCTTCGCATCGCGCAGGCTGTTGGGGCCGATCGCTTCATCGGCAAACAACGCGAGCGCGACGCCGACTGGAAGCTCGGGACGCACCGCCTTGATGGCTGCCCGGGCGAGCGTGTGGCCGACCAGCAGATTGGCCTGCATCCGCGCCGGATCGGCAATGTAAAGCGCATTGCCGGCCACGAACGTACGCGTTCCCGAGGCGCGCGCGGCCGCTTCGGCCATCGCCTTGTCACCCTGCAGGAACGGCGGGGGCACCAGCGCCTGCAACCGGCCCGCCAGGTTCGGTTCGTTCAGCGTGATCGCATGGGCAATTCCGGCGCCAAGATGTTGTGCCGCCCGGCCGCAGAACCGCGCGAACAGCTCGGCCGCTCCCTCTGCCAGCCAGCCACCGCGCGCGGCAAACCAGCACGGCGTGGTGAAGTGGTTGAAGGTGACGACCGGCGCCAGTCCGCGCGCGCGGCATCCTTCGATAATGGCCTTGTAATGATCGAGCATCGGCACCGAAAACCGGCCTTCAGCAGGCTCGATCCGCGCCCATTCAAGGCTGAAGCGATAAGCATTCAAGCCCAGGCCTTTGGCCAGATCGAGATCGACCGCCCACAACGCGAAGCTGTTGGCTGCCATTCCCGAAGGATACGGAAAAACCGTGGGTTTGACCGTTTCGAGCAGATAGCAATCGGCGTTGGTATTGTTGCCTTCGATCTGGTGCCCGGCCGTCGCGGCGCCCCACAGGAAACCGCGCGGAAACGCATGCGGCTGGTGCCGGGCGGCGTACCAGCCACCCAGCGCCAGCGCGCCGCCTGCGGCAGACCCTGCAATCAGTGTACGACGATTGACCATGGTTAGCCCCGTTCCGGAAATCTCGGCACCGCCCAACATCGGAGCGAGCGAGCCTTGTGCCGGCGCGCATTCGCGTACGCAAGCGATGCGCGGTTTCGAAGGCTGCGGGGCAAACCACGCCATGCTTAACGGCACGGAAACCCTTTTTGTTTATCGCTTTCCCGATCGGCCCGCCGCGCCGTGTCCAGACCAGCTATCCGCCAGGAGGCACGGAGTGCGGCGATTCCCCTGAAGGACTTGCCCATGACTGTGCCTGCCGCTTCCACGCCCTTCGATCTGGGCCCGGACCACGCGAACCGGCGCAATGCGCCGCGCTTCACGCTCATGATCCGCGCTGCGCGATTGATCCTGGATGGGCGCGATTACCTGTGCGTGATCCGCGACGTGTCCGCCACGGGCATGAAGATCCGGCTGTTCCACCCGCTGCCGCCGCATCGCACGCTGGCCATCGGACTGGGCAATGGTGAATGCCATGGCGCCGATGTCGCCTGGAGCGAGGGGGATCACCTGGGCTTGCGCTTTCATGCGCCGACCTCGGTCGACAGCCTGCTCGATGAAGATCGCGGGCCTCAGCCGCGCCAGGCGATCCGGCTGAAAATCGGCATGGAAGCGCTGGTTCACGCCGGCCGCGAGGCCATGCCGGCCCGCTTCGTGACAATCTCGCAGCAGTCCGCCGCGATCGAGGTTCCGCAAAAGCTGGTAATCGGCGAACAAGTGCGCATCCAGACCGCCATGCTGCCGCCGCTTATCGCCAAAGTCCGCGCGCGCGACAGGAATTCGCAAGCCGGCATGACGCATGAGCTCGATTTCGACAGCCCGTTCCGGCTCGACGAACTGGCGCGCGCGACGATGGCGATCCATCTCACCGCAGGCATCCTGGCAGGGCCGGCTACGTTCGCGCCGATGCCACCCGCATCGGAACGCCACCGCAACCGCACTGCATGGTAATCGCCGGCCATTGGAAAACCCCCGGCACGATAGTGAAATTTCGCCAAACCGCAGAGTGCCGTTAACCAATGCTTAGCCAATTTTCTTCAGATCTTGTGAGGAGGCCGCAGGGCCATCTCGACGGGGGTCCGGAATGAACGAGGCGATGGGTAGCAACGAAATCGGTACGGCTCGGACCGGCGGACGCACCGTCGATGTCGCGATCATCGGGGCCGGTCCGGCTGGACTGACCGCCGGCTACCTGCTGGCCAAGCGCGGGTTGTCGGTGGCGATCATCGAAAAGGACCCGGTCTACGTCGGCGGGATCAGCCGCACCGTGGAACACGAAGGCTATCGCTTCGACATCGGCGGCCACCGCTTCTTTTCCAAGAGCCAGGCCGTGGTCGACTTGTGGAACGAGATCCTGCCCGACGATTTCATCCAGCGTCCGCGGATGAGCCGCATCTATTACGAGGGCAAGTTCTACAGCTATCCGCTGCGCGCATTCGAGGCGCTGTGGAACCTGGGCATCGTGCGCTCCACGCTGTGCATGGCGAGCTTCGCCAAGGCGCAGATGTTCCCGAACAAGAATGTGCGCAGCTTCGAGGACTGGACAGTCAACCAGTTCGGCCAGAAACTCTATTCGATCTTTTTCAAGACTTACACCGAGAAGGTGTGGGGCATGCCCTGCGACGAAATGAGCGCAGATTGGGCCGCACAGCGCATCAAGGGCTTGTCGCTCGGCGCCGCGGTGATCGACGGGCTCAAGCGCAGCCTCGGCCTCAACAAGCGCCCGAATGACGGGATGCAGACCAAGACGCTGCTCGAAACCTTCCGCTATCCGCGCCTTGGGCCGGGCATGATGTGGGACGCGGCACGCGATTCCATCGTGGGCGCCGGAAACATTTCCGGGGTCAACGAAGTCCTGATGGGCCACAGCCTCAAGCAGCTCGCCAGCGATGGCCAGGGCGGCTGGCGCTTGTCGGCCACGAGCGAGGATGGTTCGGAAACGATCATCACCGCGCGCCACGCGATCAGCTCGGCGCCGATGCGCGAACTGGCGGCGCGGCTACATCCGTTGCCCGCGACCACGCTCCAGGCCAACCGGCTGCGTTATCGCGATTTTCTCACCGTCGCGCTCAAGATTCGTTCGGAGGACCTGTTCCCCGACAACTGGATCTACATCCACGACAGCAAGGTCAAAGTCGGCCGCATCCAGAACTTCCGTTCATGGTCGCCCGAAATGGTGCCCGAGAGCGGTGTGGCCTGCGTCGGGCTCGAATACTTCTGCTTCGAAGGCGATGATTTGTGGGCCTCGACCGACGATCAACTGATTGCACTAGCCACGCGCGAGATGGAGATTCTCGGCCTGGTCAAAGGCGAGCAGGTCATCGGCGGCGCGGTCGTGCGGCAGGAAAAGGCCTATCCGGTCTATGACGATGAATACGCCGCCAATGTTGCCGCAATGCGCGATGAACTCGAAGCCGCGCACCCCACGCTGCACATGGTCGGCCGCAACGGCATGCACCGCTACAACAACCAGGACCACGCGATGATGACCGCGATGCTGACGGTGGAAAACATTGTCGCCGGCTCGCGCGTTTATGACGTCTGGTGCGTCAACGAAGACGCCGAGTACCACGAGGCCGGCGATGAAGGTGCCCAAGCCGCGTTGCCCACGGCACCCGCCGCCGAACCGCGCCGCGCGCCAAGCGAAGACCAGGCCGCTGCGCTCGCATCGGTGCGCGATGTTCCGCAACGGATCGTTCCCGAAGTCCAGCCGCGCCGCGACGCCGCCTGATCGCCCGCGTAGCCCTGGAACGAACCACTATGGCCCGAACGCTCGCCGCGACCCCGCTGCTCCAGCGGCTGCGGCAGATCACGCTGCTACGATATGCGATCGCCAGTCTGGGCGCGCTGGCGATCGATTACGGCAGTTTCCTGGCGCTGCTTGACTTGCACGTGCGGCCGGCGCCTGCTTCCGCGCTTGGCTACACGCTGGGAATTGTCGCGCATTGGCTGCTTTCCAGCCGCAAGGTCTTTGCCGACCAGATCGCACCCGCAGGTCCAGCCCGCACCCGCCAGAAGGCGCTATTCCTTGTTTCGGCGCTTGTCGGACTGGCATTGACGACGCTGATCGTCGGTCTTTCCACCCGAATCGGTGTCGATCCGCGTATCGCCAAGCTGCTCGCCATCGTCACCAGCTTCACCGTGACCTGGCTGTTGCGCCAGCGGGTCGTATTCCGGTGAACACAAGCTCTTCGCCCCCACGCGGAGCGCTGGCCATCCGCGTTGTGATCGTGTGGGTTCTGCTGTGCGCGCTGATGTTCGTGGCCAAGGGCCATGCGCTGTTCATGCACCGTTTCCCCGATCCCGACGACGCGCTGCGGTTGGTGCAAGTGCGGGATCTGCTTGCGGGGCAAAGCTGGTTCGATGTCCATCAGTACCGCATCGCAGCCCCCGAAGGCGTGCCGATGCACTGGTCGCGGCTGGTCGACATTCCGATCGCCGCGATGATACTCGCGCTGCGCCCGCTGCTGGGCCAACCACTCGCTGAAACCATGACCTGCATCGTGGTGCCGCTGCTGACGCTGCTGTGCGCACTGGCCTTGATCGGACGGCTGGCGGGGCGGCTGTTCACGGTCGAGATCGCCGGTTTTTCCTGCCTGCTCGCCGCGTTGTCGGTGCCAGCCATGTTTCAATTCCAGCCGATGCGGATCGACCATCACGCCTGGCAGATCGTGCTGGCGCTGGCCGCGCTGAACGGGTTGGCCGAAACCGATCGGGCGAAAGGCGGCTGGATCATCGGCCTGTCAATGGCCGCGAGCCTTGCCATATCGATCGAAGGCCTGCCGCTGACTGCTGCTTTTGTGGGCGTCCTGGCGCTGCGCTTCCTCCGCAACCGCGCCGACGTGGCGGGGTTGGTCCACGGCAGCGCTGCGCTGGCACTCGGTTCGATTGCGTTTTTCCTCGGCACGCGCGGCCTGACCGACCTCGCCGAGCATTGTGACACCGTCTCGCCCGCACACCTCGCCGCGTTTGCTGCTGCCGCGCTGGGCTGCCTGGGCCTGACCGCGTTGCGCAACCGCCCGCCGCTGGCAATTGCCGCAGCGGGCGCAGCCGTGGCCGCAATATCCGCAGCCATCGTGCTGGCGGCTGCGCCCAGTTGCGCCAACGGTGCGTTCGCCGCGCTCGATCCGCTGGTGCGCAAGTTCTGGTACGCAAACGTCTTCGAAGGCCAGCCGGTCTGGAACCTGACGTGGCGCGAATTGATCTTCATGGTCGGGCCGCCGGTGATCGGGCTGGCGGCATCGCTGCGCCTGCTGCAAATCGCGCCGACCGCTACCGAGCGGGCCTGGTGGTTCGATTTTACGCTGATCATGCTTGCCGCAACGCTGATCGGCCTGATGGTGACACGGGCCTGTGGCGCCGCGGCGTTGATCGCAACGGTTCCGACGGGCTGGCTGCTACGCGATCGGATCGATATTGCCCGGATCGCCGCCGCACCCGTGTGGCGCCGCGTCCTGCGCTACGCGACCGTACTGCTGCTGGTTTTTCCCGGAGTTCCGGTCGTAACGGTCGATGCGGCGACGCAAGTCGCCTTGCCCGCCCGAAAGCCGCAAACGGCTGCGCCACAAGCGTACGGGGCCAGTTCATGCGACTACGACAAGCTCGCCGTGGGCCTGCGCAAATTACCTGATACCGACATTTTCGCACCGCTCGATCCGGGCCCACGGATCATCCTGGACACCGGCCATCGCGTCATCGCGACCGGTCACCATCGCGGCGTTGCCGGGATTCACGACGTGATCGCCGCGTTCATCGCGCCGCCCGACGAGGCAAAAGCGATCGTCGTGAAACGCCACGCCACGCTGCTGCTGATCTGCCCCGACCAGATCGAGGCCGACAACTATCGCACCGCGGCGCCCAAAGGCCTCATGGCCGCGCTGTTGTCCAACCGGGCGCCATCGTGGCTGACTCCGGTCGACCTGGCGCCGGGCAGCCACTTCAAGGCTTGGCGCGTCAGTTCTGCGCCGGCAGATGGCCGCGGGCTGACGAAGCGCCCCGGCTGACCCCGATTCGCACTATCAATTGCTCTCGGTAAATTTACTGGCCAACTTGTCGCCTAGATCGCGAGCATCCTGGTTGCCGATGTTTTCGGCCCGGGTCCATTGCTGGTTGGTCTTGCAAGTGGTGGTTCCGGCCACCAGCGATCCGATATCGACCTGTCGCCGGCAGCGGATGTGGTAAGGATGGCTGTTCGGCACCGACATGTTGAAGGTCTTGATATCCCTCGGAGTCATGTGGACCACGTCGGGTTCCGAGATGGTGGCTGGCATAACCCCCGATGTTGCAGGAGCAGGCGTTACGGCTTGGGCGGCGAGCAAAAGAATGAAGGTAGTCAGCATGAACTGGTCCTTTTCGCAAAAATGAGCGCGCTCGTTCCGGTCAGTTGCCGTTCTCGGCCTTGCTTGTCATCCTGTCACTCATCTCTCGCACGCCATCGTTGCCGACCTGTTCGGCTTTCGACCATTGCTGGTTGGTCTTGCAAGTCGTTGCTCCTCTGATGAGCGAACCAACATCGACTTCGCGTGTGCAGCGAATGTGATAGGGATGCTTCGACGGCACTGTCGCATTGAAAGCCTTGATGTCTCGCGGCGACATGCTGCGCACGTCGGGTTCGCTCACAGTCGTCTGGATAACGCCCGGTGGCATCGAAGCCGGAGTTGCGGCCTGCACCGCGAGCAGCAGAATGAAGGTGGTCAGCACAGTCGGGTAACTTTCGCCAGAAATGGCACCGGATGTCCGGCGGATGCCAAAACATATCGGTATTTCAATGCTGTTTCAAGCAGATCAGACCGCCCAGAGTTTTTGCTCGTGGGCCGATTTTGGCTTTGGCAACGCTCTGCAGCAAAGCACCAGTGTCTAGCTTGACTGTGGCGTTGCCAGCGCGTGGTCGGCCATATCGGTATAGCGGACGATCGCATCGCGCTCACGCGTCGTGAGGTGCGGGTTCCAGGTATCGATGATCAGCACGGCTCGCCTGCGGTCGCTGTCGTTCCAGGCTTCGTGCTCGATCGTGTCATCGAAGGCGAAGGCCTTGCCCTCTACCCATTCGCGCGTTTCACCGCCCACGCGAAACCCGCAGCCGGGCGGGATGTCGAGCGCAAGGTGGAGGATCGCGCGGGTGTTGGTTACGCCCGTGTGCGGCGGAATGCGGGTGTGCGGGCGCAGCAGCGAGAAGAACGCGTTGGGGGCGCGACCGGGTATGCGCGCCAGCGGCAGACGCTCCAGCAGCGCGGCGGTTTGCGGACAGCGATCGAGAATGGGCTGGTTCGGCGCGCCATATTCCCACAGGAAGCATGCCGACCAGTCGAGCGAATGATCCAGAGCGCTCCACAAGTTTTGCGGCGTGCCTTCGTCCATCCGCACATAAGGCCGCATGACCTCGCCCGGTGAAGCCAACAGCGCATCGAGTTCGGCCCGGACGACCCCAGCGCCGGCTTCGAGCTGGTCGAGCCAATCGAAGTGCAGGCGATCGAAAAACTCGTCTGCCGGCAGGAACGGGTACTGCAAACCGGCGCATTCGTTGGTGTAGATTGCCCGCTTGCCCAGCGCACGGTCGACAAATGCGTTGATCCGGCGCTTTTCACACTCGTCCCACTCGCCGCTGACTGCATCGAAAGCGACATCCAGGCGCGATTCGATCCGCCCCTGCAGCGCATCGCAATACGCCCTGCCCGCTGCAATCTCGGCTTCGATCGCGGGTGCGAGCGCGGGCATCTGCGCTGCAAGCTGGAACGCCCCGCTCCAGGCCTGAAGCGCAGCGGTCTCCTCGCCAAGCCGCTGGAGCAGTTGCGCCATGCGCAATTGTGGTCCGAAGTCGGTGCGGTCGATCGACAAGGCCCGTTCGAGCGCAAAGCGTTCGCCCGCGCCATCGCCAGCCAACCGATATGCATGCGCAAGATTGGACCACAGCGGAATCGCGGTGGGGTCAGCCGTGGTCGCTCGGCCGAACGCAGCCGCCGCCGCGGCATGGTCGCCAGCCCGCAACGCCGCCATGCCGTGCGCGTTCGCCTCCTGGGCCTTGGCCAAGTCGATCATGCTAACCCCCTGACTGCGAGGTTAGGTCCAGCCCGGCGGCACGGCAAGTAGGAGTTGTCGGGCGTTGCGCGACGACTTAAGCCGCTGGCATGGCCACGACGCGCTTTTCGTTGAATGATCCCGAATGGCTGGCACACCGCTTTGTCGAAAGCGACGATGCCTTCCGCTTCATTCGATTGCCGCGCGGCGATCATGACACCGTGCCGTTCCTGACCGACGATTACCTGAAAGTGCGCGAGAGCGCGCCCGATGTGCCCGCCCTGCAGTGCCTGGAATTGCCGGGCGACGCTCCGCTCCATTTCATCTTCCACTCGGCCTTTTGCAGTTCGACCATGCTCGTCCGCGCGTTCGACCGGCCGGGGGTGGCGATGGGATTGAGCGAGCCGATGATCCTGAACGATCTGGTCGGTTTCCGGCGCCGCGGTGCTGAACCCCGTGCCGTGGCGCGCGCCGCCGATGCAGCGACCAGGCTGCTTGGGCGGCCGTTTGGGCCAGGCGAGGCGGTGGTGGTCAAACCGTCGAACCTGGTCAATCCGCTGGCGCTGCTATTGATTATGCTTCGTCCGCAATCGCGCGCGCTGTTCCTCCATGCCCCGCTCGAAACGTTCCTGATTTCGGTGGCGCGCAAGGGCATCGATTGCCGCTTGTGGGTGCGCGAACTGCTCGAAGCCTTCATGCGCGATGGCGCGCTGGACCTGCCCTTTACGCCGGAGGACTATTTCCGCCAGACCGACCTGCAAGTGGCCGCAGTCGGCTGGCTGGCGCAACATCAGCTCTTTGCGCGGCTGGCCGAACGGCTTGGCCAGGAGCGCCTGAGGTTTCTTGATTCGGCTAGCTTGCACGCGGTCCCTGATGCGACGTTGGGAGCGATAGCAAAGCATTTCGGGCTGACGCTCGGTTCCGATGCGGCGCGCGATATCGTCGCCGGACCGGTGTTTGCGCGCCACTCGAAGTCGGGCCAACCCTATACCGCCGAAACCCGTGCGCGGGACTATGCGGCGGTGCGCTCGGCTCACCAGGACGAGATCGAAAAGGTTGTTATATGGGCCAGCGCCGTGGCAAAATCGGCAGGCATCTCACTCGATCCTCAATTCGCCGCGTTGGCCGCAACCAGCTGATTTCAATAGTCGAAGCGTTCGATCCACGGCGCCAGAATCGGCATCACCGGCGCGAGCTGTTCGGCATAACGCTCCCACTGCCGCGTGCCATCGTACAGCCCCTTGCGCACCTGCCCGACGCTTGCGGTGGCCACGCCCCGCGCGTTGGCGGTGCGGTCGAACCGGCGCATCGCCGCGTTCCACGGTAGCCCGATCGCGGCACACATCGCGCGCGTTTCGGTGTCGAAATTGCGAACCAGGCAGTCATAACGGACCTCGTGCAGCACGATCGGTAGCCGCTGTTCGGCCAGCGCGGTCAGCCGCATCAGTGCATCGTAATGCCGCGCGGTATCTTCCAGCGTGGTAAAGTCGAGCGTGTTGCTGGTCACCGCAAAATGGGTGCGGAAGCACGACCACACCACGTCGCGCGGATCGCGCATCATCCGCAGCAGCCTGGCGCCCGGGAACAGCCGCGCGATCAGCGGCAGGCGGGTGCCCTTGAGCGGGTCCATGTCGACAAACCCCGGTGCGCCTGGTGGCACGCCCGATTCGGCAACCTTCGTCCAATAGGCCTGCCGCCACGGTGCAATTTCAGCCTCATCGGCGCGCGCAAAGGCCGCCATTCGGTCCACGATCGAAGCGGCATCGCCGGCCAGCACGGCGGTATCGGCTGTCGCGAGCGTCGGCCGTTCTTCCAGCGCGGCAACCCCGGGCAATGACGCCAGCACGTTCTCGACCAGCGTGGTGCCCGACCGCGGATAGCCAAACAGGAACACGTGGACGTTTGCTTCACCGGCTACCGCGCCGCCGCGATCTTCGGGCCAGCGCACCGTCGGCATGGCTTCCAGCCCGGCGGTGATGGCGCGGACGAAGGCGCTGTGCCGCATGATCGTTTGCGTGGGCACGGCATTGGCGGCTCCGAAATCGGCTTTGCTCCGGGCATAAGCTGCGAACGCCTTGTCGCATTCGCCGAGTTTGTCATGCGCATCACCGATCAGGCTCCACGCGAGCGAACGGTCATTGCTCGGTTCGCGCAGGCGCACGACCATCGGGCGCAGCAGGTCGAGAGCAACGCCCGGCTGTCCAGCCTCGATCTCGATCCGCGCGAGCGCTGCGGCAGACACGACATTTGCGGCATCGATGGCCAGCGCCGCACGCGCGTGTTCGCGTACCACGTCAGCGTCGCCCGTTTTGGAGGCGAGTGCGGCAAGCCCGGCGTGGGCGACTGCGGCGTGCGGAGCCAGCGACAATGCGTGGGCGAAGCTTTCGCTGGCGGCGCGGTCCGATCCACCGCCCGACAGGATGGTGCCACGCTCGATCCAGGCATCGGCATAAGTCGGTTCGGCGCGGATCGCTGCGTCGCAGATTTCGACCGCATCGCGCAACCGGCCTTGCTGGCGGAGGAATTGGGCAAAGCCGGTGAGGACCGCCGGATCATCCGGCGCAAGATCGCGCGCTCGGGTGAACAATGTTTCGGCCGAGGTGGTGTCTCCGCGCGCGTTGCGGCCGAGTGCGGCCACCATGCAATCGTACCCGTCCGCGTGGCCCGCAGCCAGAGCGGCTTCGGCTTCGGCGGCAGCATGGGCAAGCGCGGGGTCGATCACGAAAGCATCTGTCGCGCGGTGCCCGTCAGGGTGTCAACTGCCAGGGCAAGCTGGCACGCACAAAAAAGGGGCGGGCATCGCTGCCCGCCCCTCCTTTTGAGTTTCAACCGATCCTTGCGGGATCAGAACTTCCCGATCCCGGAGGGGATCAGAACTTGACGTGTGCCGACACCGAGAAACGGCGGCCCAGCGCGTCGTACGTCGACGGATAGGTGTTGCCGCTGTTGTAGGTGGTCGCACCGGCCGTGTTGCCCACAATCGGCGGAGTCTTGTCGAACAGGTTGCTCGCACCAACAGTCATGCTGAAGTTTTCATTCACTTCAAAACGAGCGGTCAGGTCGAAGTAGTTGTACGCCGGGATCTTGTTGAAATTGACTGAAGTGCCGGCAATTGGACCCGTGCCCGCAGGTGCAGTGCCAATGAACAGGGCGCCGCCCGCAGCAGCCTGCAACGGTTCATACTTCACGCCGTTGATGTGGCGCCACAGAACCGACAGATCCACCTTGCCGTAGGTGAAGGTGTTACGCAGCGACCACTGGAACTTCGGCTGGATCGAACCGCAGTTCGCGCTGTAATAGCCAACGCATTCACGGTCGATCGGGTTGGTCGAAGCGGGGTTCGAGTTGAACTTCGAATGGGCGGTGTAGTTGCCCACGAAGTGCGTGGAGTACTTCACCTTGCCGAACTGGTGGTTCCAGTCTGCAATGACGTCAATACCGTTGGTGTAGAGCACACCGAGGTTGTTGAGCGTCTGGAGCAGGCCGAACGTGGTCGCTGGATCGCCATCGAGGCCACCGGTGATCGGGTTACGACGGATCGAGGTACAAGCAACGCTGGTTGCACTTGCTGCGGTGAGATTGCCGAAGCACGCCGCGATCGCGTCACCCGGGGTAGCGGTCCCGATAACGCCCGTCACCTTGATGCGATAGTAGTCAACCGAAACCGTGAAGTGCGGGATCACTGCAGGCTGGAGCAGGACACCCACGGTGTAGGTGTTGGCCTTTTCCGGCAGAAGTGCAGGGTTGCCGCCACCGGTCGAGTTGGCCTGTGCCGCAGTCGGGTTGGTGATCGAACCAATGGTTCCAGCCGGAGCGCCCTGCGCAAGGCAGACTGCCTTGAGGTTGGCGCTGGCGACCGGTGCCGCACCCGAGCAGGGGTCGGTGCCGAGGTTGGTGAGACCCGTGCTGACCGGCGAGAACAGCTCGCCGATGTTGGGCGCACGGACGGCGTGAGCGTAAGTGCCACGCAGCTTGACGCCGGCGACCGGTTCCCAGCTCAATTCGCCCTTGTAGGTGAAGGCGTTGTTCTTGAACTTGGTGCCGTCGATCGACTGGCGCGCATAACGTGCTCCGCCGGTGGCGGTCAGGCTCTTGAACAAGGGCTTGTCCGAGACGAGCGGAACGACCACTTCGCCGAAGGCTTCCCAAGTGTCGTAGCCGCCGTTGATGTCCGGAGCTGCACCGCCTGCGCCACCCAGTTCGCCCGGGGTCTTCGCGAGAAGATCCGAAGCCTGCTGTGCGTGGTACTTGCGATATTCGGTGCCGAGCGCGAAGTTGATCGGCTCGCTCGCTGCAGGCGAGGTTACGCCGATATCACCGCTGACCAGAGCGCGGAACTGGACGAGCGAGGTCTTCACCTGGGTCGTGCTGTTCTGCGAGAGGAACGCGGCTGCCGCCTGAGTGATCGTGCCTACGTCACCGAAGATGTTGACGGGAACGCAGTTGTTCGATGTATCCTGGCAGGTCGTGCCGTTGTTCGACAAGGCAGCCTGACGGAAGCGCGATTGCAGCGTGTAGTTCTGGATCGTCTGGATCTTGGTCGATTCACCGTACGACCCGTTGACGTCCCAGTTGATGTGCGAGTTGATCGAACCGCGCAGGCCAGCGCGATAATCGAACACCTGCGTGCTGTAGTCGCTGATGCGGGGACCGACTTCAACCGCACGACGGCTGAGAGCGACCGTGACGGTGCGATATGCAGCCGATGCCGGACCACTTGCGGTGGAAGCCGCGGTGCATTCGGCCGTGGTGAAGCGCGGCACGTACGTGCCTGCAGCACCGACGTTGAATGCGCAGAACTGGTTGCGCAGCGCAGCGGGCAGGAACGGGTTGTTGAGGTTGACCGTAACGGTGCCGCCGAACGAACCCGATGGTGCGATAATCGTGTCGACCGTGTTCTTCGAGAACAAGGCGCGCGTGTAGACTTCGATCGAGTCGCTGATCTGGTAGTTCGCCGCAGCGTAGATGTTGTAGCGCTTGAACGGTGTCTGGAACACGTTGTACGGGTTGAAGTTGAAAGTCGCGAACGTGTTGACCGCCTGGCCGGTGGCCGGGTTGATCTGGCGAGTGCCGCCGTTGCCGGTGCTTCCCACGACAGGAACGATGCTGGGCTGACCGGTCAGCGGATCGATCGGGCGAGTGCCCGAAAAACGTGCCGGAACCGTGGTGCCCGAACCAGCCGGACCGCCCGTGAACGAGCTGACCTGGTTGATCGAGAAGTCGCGATCGCCCTGGTAGACCGGATCGGACTTCTGGTAGCCGATCGACAGCACGGCGTTGCCCTTGCCATCATCGAAGTTGCCACCGATCGTCAGGTCGACGCGAGCGGTGTTGCCATCGCCCTTCTGGTTGATCGCTTCACCGACCGACAAGTCGACGCCCGAGAAGTTCTTCTTGGTGATGAAGTTGACAACGCCCGAAATCGCGTCCGCGCCATACGTGGTCACGGCAGCGCCGGTGAGCGCATCGACCCGGCTGACCAGCGCCAACGGAATGTTGTTGAGATCGACGCGGCCCGAAAAATCGACCGGTACGATGCGGTTGCCGTCGAGCAGCACGATGTTGCGGTTCGAGCCGAGACCGCGAAGATCGACGTAGGACGAACCGCCATTGCCGTTGTTGACCGCAGAACCGATGTTGGCGACGACGCCCGGGATTTCGCGGAGAACTTCTTCAGCCAGGTTCGACTGCTTGAGTTCGATTTCTTCCGACGTGGTCACGTTGACCGGGTTGGCCGAAGTGAGGTTGGGGTTGCGGATCAGCGATCCGGTAACGATGATCTGCTGCTGCGGTGCGGCATCATCGGCAGCGGCCGCTTGCGGCGTAGCCGTTGCGTCTTGCGCGAAGGCGGGCATTGCAATCATGGCAAGCCCGAGCGCCGCAGGTGCAACGCCAGCCTTCAGCTTGGAATAGTTCTTCATGAGTTCTCAGCCCCTAGTTGAAATGGCGATCTGGGCCGCCACAGCAAAGGCCAGGCTGAACGCATCGATCCAATAATTAGGAAAGGTCCAGCCCGGATGCCGCGTGGGTGCCCAAACGGTAGGCCGGTGTAAAGCCGGGAGCGGCGGGCTTCCGTGGTTTTGTTCCCCATGTAACCAATTTGCCACAGTGATGTGGTTCGGGGTAGAGACCCCTTGCGCCGGCGATCGGGGGGACTACCGCTGATCTACCGACGCCCAAGGAGAAGACAGATGACCGGCAAGTTTCCCCTTTTGCTCATCGCGGTCTGCTTTGCCATGCCGGGCGCGGCGGTAGCCAAGACCAAGCCCTTGAACGCCTCGCCGCAGATTTTCCGGGCTCTGGTCGATTGCAAGCAGTTGCCCGATCCGACCGCGCGGCTGGCTTGCTATGACAAGGGCGTTTCGGCGCTCGAACAAGCGGCGCTCAAGCACGACGTGGTGATTGCCGATCGCGAAATGATCCGCGAGGCACGGCGCGCGCAGTTCGGTTATACGATGCCGTCGTTGCGCATTTTCGGTGGCAGCGACGAGGATGCGGTCAAGGAACTCCAGACCAAAGTCCGCTCGGCGCGCGATATGGGCCTCGCCATGGTGCGCTTCACCACCGAAGAAGGCTCTGTGTGGCAACAGACCGAGAGCCGCACCCTGGCCGTCGATCCCAAGCCCGGCACCGAGGTGGTGATCAAGGCCCACGCCTTCGGCCGCTATACCGCTACGTTCAAGGGCCAGGTCGCGATCAACGTGCAGCGGGTGCAGTAGATTTGGCAGTCAGCCCGTCGGCATGGCGCCCAGGAACAACAGCGGGTCGAGTTTGGCCGCGCGCCACTTGATGCTCCAGTGCAAATGCGGGCCGGTGGCGCGGCCGGTCATGCCGACGCGGCCGATGGCCTGCCCCTGACGCACGGTATCACCCACGCCCACGTTTAGTGCAGAGCAGTGCAGGAACGCGCTGTTCAACCCCATGCCGTGATCGATCAGGAGCAGATGACCTTCAAGGGTGAAGGCCTGCACAGCGGCGAGCACCACCACTCCATCGGCCGGCGCCGCGAACGGCACCCCCGCCGGGCGCGCAATGTCGAGCCCGGAATGATAGCTCGCGGCCATTCCGCGATAGATGCGTTGCGATCCGAACCGGCCGGAAAGCCGCCCGGTCAGCGGCCAGGTCATCGCTTGCCGCCAACCTTCGCTGGGGCGATTCTGCGCGCGGGCAGCGTTGATCTGCGCAAGCTCGGCCGCGCGCCGGCGCAGGAATTCCTCATCGGGCAAGGCGCCGGGCCGCATCGGCAGGTTGATGTGTTCGATCTGCCACTGGCGCGGCGCGATGGTCAGCGGAAGGGTTGTGGTTGAACCGCTGGCTGCGGTACCGGCGAGCATCGCTGATGGCCCCGCATCGCGATCGAACGCGATGAAGAACCCACCCGAACGATCGACCGGCACCGGCGCCCCATCGAGTTTGAGCGAAGAACCGTTGGCCATCTGCCCGCGTGCCCAGCCGCCTTGCGTCAGCTTTCCGGCGAGGATCGCGATCGGCGGGACGGCCGCGGCAATCGGACGAGCGCTGGCCAGCAAAGTGCCGAGGCTTGCAGACAGCCCGGCCAGCGCTGCGCGCCGATCGGTGATCACGTGGCAGCGATCATTGGGCGGACAGCAACCGCTTCGTGGCGATCTCGCAAGTCGCGTAAGCTTCCTGCAACGGCACGCTCCAGTAGCGCAGCACGTCGAGCGGGATCGCCTCGCCCGTGACCGCGCACAGGACGTGGTCACCCGGAGAAAGCTGGCGGAAGCCATTGGGCATGTACTGCAACCGGGTCGGCCGCGAGGAGGAGGACATCAACATGGGCACGTCCCTAGACGATTTTCGGCGCGGGTAAAATACGGCGCGATTCCGGTGCGAATCAGAACAGTTCCTGCTGCCCGGGCGGCGCAACGGCCTTTCGCGAAGGACCGCGCAGCGCGGTCGCCGGCGTCACGTCGAGCGTGCCGTCGGCAAATTCCAGCCGCAACGCCGCGAGCGCCACCGCGCCGGCGCGACTCTTGACGACCTGGCCTTCGGGGGTGATCACCAGAACATAACCGCGCAGCAACGGTGCCTTCGGGTCGAGTTGGAGGCGCAAGCGATCGAGCGCATCGACCCGCGCCCGCGCGACCACGATCCGCTGGATCACCGCTTCGGGGCGCAACCGCTGCGCGCGCAGCCGTTCGTGCTCGCGCGCCAGCCGCTGGGTCAGCAATGCGGGCCGCAGTGCCCCGCCGTGCCGCGCCAGCACTTGCGCGGCGATTTCGGTGCGGTGGCCGAGCGCACGGGTCAGCCGTTCGCCCAGATCATCGAGCTTCTGCGCCTGGCCTTGCAGCAGCGCCTGCGGTTGCGGCAGCCGTTCGGCCCGCGCCGCCAGCCGTTCGCGCGCCTGGCCGACCAGCCGCAGCACGCCCCGCTGCTGGCGCGCATAAAGTTCGGCCAGCGCGGCGGACAATTCGCCGTGGACCGGCACTGCGATCTCGGCGGCAGCGGTGGGGGTGGGCGCGCGCCGGTCGGCGGCGAAATCGGCAAGCGTGGTATCGGTTTCGTGGCCCACCGCGCTGATTACGGGTATGGTGCTGGCGGCGATCGCGCGGACGACTTCCTCCTCGTTGAAGCTCCACAAGTCCTCGATCGAACCACCGCCGCGCGCAACGATGATCAGGTCTGGCCGGGGAATCGGAC
>NZ_JANXWG010000138.1 GCF_025351285.1 Novosphingobium sp. | reverse complement strand
TCAACAACGATCCGCTGATGCTCGTGCGCAACACCTTCCGCAACGTGCTTTACGCGCACCCCGAAGCCGGCGGCTATCCGGCCACCGATTTCGACGCGCTGTTCTCTGCCGCCTTCGCGCAGACGCTGTCCTTCGGCCTGTTGCTGGTCCGCGAATCGACCAATGCGGCGGTGGGCGAGGATGCCTGGCGGCAGATGCCCGATGAACATCCGCTGCTGAAAGCCGCGCTGCGTGTGCTGAGCGAGGATGAAGTCACCAGCCAGATCGGCATCGGCTTCGAAGTGATGCGCGATTGCGTCAACAGCTTCGCGCCCGAAATCCTCGCCCTACAGCCGGGCGGGCGCGACCCGATCCTCTATTTCTACGAGGACTTCCTCAAGACCTTCGATCCCGCGGCGCGCGAACGCTATGGCGTCTATTACACCCCGCTGGAGGTGGTGCGCTATATGGCGGGCGCGCTCGATCGGGCGCTGCGCGACAACCTGGGCACGCAGGGCTTGCGCGATCCGGCGGTGCGCATCCTCGATCCCGCCACCGGCACCGGCACCTTCCTGCTCGGCGTGGCCGAGCGGGTGCGCGATCAGGTGATGGCCGATGAAGGCGGGGTGGCCGCCTCGCTGGCATTGGGCGATCTTGCCACGCGCATGTTCGGGTTCGAATTGCTGGTCGGCCCTTATGCTGTCGCGCATTACCGCCTGCATCACGCCCTGCGCGTGCGCCCGGCCGACGACGACGAGGATGCGCCGCAACCGGTCCGCCTGCCACGTCTGGGGGTTTATCTTGCGGATACGCTGGCCGAACCAAATGCAGTGACGCCGGTGGGTCAACTTGGAATCCAGGGAATTCCGATCGACGATGAACGGCACGCTGCGAACCGTATCAAGGCCCAGCAGCAAATCCTCGCGATTATCGGCAACCCGCCATACAAGCGCCTCGCCGAAGGCGAGAACGAAACGCTCGTCGGACGCTGGATGGACGGCATCTGGGACGATCTCAAACGTCCGGTGCAGGAAGCCGGCCAGGGCGGCCAACTCAACACCTTCCCCGAATTTTCTGTCGCGTTCTGGCGCTGGGCGATCTGGAAGTTGTTCGAGGCCGACAACGCGCCGCAACGGGGCGTCATAGCCTACATCACCAACCGCAAGTTCCTGACCGGCTGGCCTTATGCCGGCCTTCGCCAGATGATGCGCGAACGGTTCGACCGGATCGAGGTGATCGATTTGCGCGGCGATGTAAGAGCCGGACCACGTGGTGATGTTGATGCCGATCAGGGCGTTTTCAACATCATGGTTGGCACCGCGATTACAATCGCGATTGCGGATGGCAGCAAGGCCGAAGGCGTACTGGCGGATGTGGTCTATACGGATTGCTGGAAGGAGGGGCGCTTCGGCAAGCGGCCGAAACTGGATTGGCTGACAAGCATGGCCGATGCAGGCAAGGCGACCAATCAAGTGGCTATCGATCGCGGATTGCTGGAAGACTGGCGGCCCGAGCCCTTTGATAATGGAGAATGGCTGTCAATTAGGGAGATTTTCCGGTTCAGCCTTAGCGGCCTCCAAACCAAGCGCGATCACTTTATTTACAGCCCTGACCGTCAGGTTCTGGCGGATCGGATTCAGGCATTTCGGCGGATGACCCCAGCCGACGCGAAGAGCGCCTTCCATGATTCGCGTGACCGACTTTGGACGGGCGCAAGCGCCATCCCATTTGATCCTAACCTGATCTCACAGGTCAGCTATCGACCCTTCGACCAGAGAAGCCTTTATAATCACCGAGCATATGGCGATTTCCTGCGTCCGGAACTCCAGGCAGCCTGGGGTGCTCGCAACGTTGGGTTCTACAGTATGCCATTCGGCGTTGGTGCGGGACCGGCAGTCTGGTGTCACGGGTCCATCCCCGACTACCACTCGTTCAGTGGTCGTGGCGGTTACGCCTTCCCGCTTTATGACCGCCGCGCGGGACCCAATGCGTTCAATCTGAGTCCTGTCCTCATCTCGGCATTGGCCGAGGCATACGGTGCCGAGCAAGCACCCGGGGACATTTTCGACGCGATGCTCTGCCTGCTCTCGGCCAGCAGCTACGCGCGCCGCTTCGCCGAAGACCTTGAAGACACCTTTCCGCATGTGCCCTTTCCCGCCGATCCAGCGGTGTTCGCCCGCGCCGCCGCCGTCGGGCGCGAAGTGCGCGCGCTCGAAGCGTTCCAGCGCGCACCAGCACCGGCGTTCCGCACGCGTGAATTCTGCAAGCTCGTGGGCGAACCGGAC
>NZ_JANXWG010000084.1 GCF_025351285.1 Novosphingobium sp. | reverse complement strand
CGGGAACGTTACACTTGACATACCAAACCCCCGGATGTAGTGTTTTGGTCATAGGAGAAGTCCCCGTGGCCAAGTCCGTTTTCGATGCCCCCCAGTTTAAGACCGAGGAAGGCGCGTTCGCCTACGTCGAGGCGCATCTGTGGCCGACTGGCCCGGTGTGCCCGCACTGTGGCAACTGTGATGGGGCGCGTATCCGCAAGATGGTCGGGGCCACCACCCGCATGGGGCTCTACAAGTGCAACGAATGCCGGAAGCCCTTTACTGTCCGCATGGGCACCATCTTCGAGTCCTCGCACTTGGCGCTGCACCTGTGGCTGCAAGTCATCCACCTGATGTGCGCCAGCAAGAAGGGTGTCAGCACCCGCCAGATTCAGCGGATGCTCCAATGCTCCATGAAAACCGCTTGGTTCCTCAGCCATCGCATCCGTGAAGCGATGAAGGACGACCACATCGGTTCGCTTGGTGGTGAAGGCGAAACCGTTGAAGTGGATGAAACCTTCATCGGCGGCAAGGAGAAGAACCGGCACAAGAGCAAGCGCGCCACCCGCCGCCTTGGCGGTAGCTGGGGCAAGGAAACCGTCCTGTCGCTGGTCGAGCGTAATGGCCGCGTTCGCTCGCTGCATGTCGCCAGCGTCACCGCCGCCAAGCTGCGCCCGGTCCTGCTTGCGCAGATCGATGCCGCTTCGTTGCTCTGTACCGATGACGCTGGCCAGTATCGGCACATGGGCCGCGACTTTCGGCACGAAGTCGTCAACCACGGTGCCGACGAATACGTGCGCGGGCTGTTCCACACAAACACCGTCGAGGGATACTTCTCGATCCTCAAGCGCGGCATCGTGGGCGTGTATCACCACGTCAGCGAGAAGCACTTGCAGCGCTATCTCTGCGAATTCGACTTCCGGTATTCCAACCGCGAGAAGCTTGGCGTCAACGACACCATGCGCGCCGAACTCGCGCTCAAGGGTGTTGTCGGCAAGCGCCTCACCTATGAAACGACTCGTCTCTCGGCCTGATAGCGAGAGGAAGACCCGATGGTGGCGCGCTTGGTCGCGCCTGCCAGCGGAAGATTCGCAGATGGTGTTCGTGTTCATCGAAGAGGATTGAACCATGGCAGGCAAAGCTAAGCCAAAACTGACGGACGGAGAGCGCCACGCACGCTTCAAGGAAATGGTGAGAGAAGTCGAAGCGTCCGAAAATACGGCGGATTTTGACAAAGCGTTTTGGGCTCTCACAACGCCCCCTCGGTCCGAATTACCATAAGCCACCGCGCGCGCGGTGGGCGATACCCATCGCGCGCTTGTCCCAGATCATATTTTCAACAGGCGCATTGGCCCCGATAGCAAAGAGCGATGGGCGTTCGACCGGCCATCGTCCGTGCTTTTCGATACTCCACTGCATTTCTTGCCTACGCCATTCCTGGGGGTCGTCCCCAGTCTTGATTTTCGTAATAAAATCCAAAATTCCATTTGTTGATCGTCGTAGTTCCCATGTCACGAAGTCAGCGGCTTGAATTGGCAAAACATCTTTGTAAGATTTATCCTTACCTATTGGAGTTATAGTGGCTTGCCTCACCCAATATAATTCCGATTTGTAGTAATTGTCGGTCTGACAGTAACTTTTGGCCATTTGGATAAATTGAGTAGACTTGTCGAATTTATCGACAATTATTTCTATCTCCTCCCCAATATTGTGCAGGCTAAACTCTAAAATACAGCCGTATAGCGCTAGAGAATAGCAGTTTAAGCACAGCTTGTTTTCGGCATTAAATTGCTTCAAATGATCCTTTACCACGATATGGGATGCGCGGAATAATTCCGAACTCGAAATTGCCATTACGAAATCTCGCAGCATTTGCCACATTAGGTCTCTATCTTCTCGAAATCTGGCGAATGGGCCTTGGCCCCCGTCCATTATCTCTTTCATGTGAAGGTAGGGGATTTGCCAGCGATCAAGCTGCCTTTGCCAGTTGTCCTCGAATGAGCCCCACGCCTCTACGGAACCGACTAAGCCGCCAACGCCAACGACAGGCGTCCCGGGGTCATCGTCCTTACCACTTTCGTCCAGATAGGCTTTGAGAACAGCCATCAACGCTCCGGATCGCGGGCGCGGTTGAATGGAAAATGTCCACATGCGCCGGGGGGTCATTTACTTCCCCCCATCATACAGGTTGTGGCTGGTATGGGAAGTGTAACGTTCCCGACTTGATCCGGGGTTCGGCTTCGATCCAATGCGCGCCGATCGTCCACGCTGACCATCACCTGGGGGACATGCTATTCCGTTTCCCCGTCCGACGTTGCGAGGCCTTGGTGTTGTTCGAGAAGGGTGGTTTGATGGTTCAGTAAAGTGTCACCGTAACCCCCATGGTGCGGTTTCGAAGGCAGACGGGTGGAGGTGTTCGCTACTTCTGTCCGTGTTAGAGGTGCCCATGATGACACCCCCCAATATCGTTGCTGCTCGGCGCTTCATTGAAATTGCGACTCGAAGCGAGCATCCAACGATCGCGCAGCTCGCGCGATCGTTGGACGAACTCGCCTTAAGCTATCACGATACGCCACTAGGGAATCCTGATGACAGAGACGAGTGGCCGGAGCCGGGCTCGAGGGTCGATCAAGCTGACATTGGCGCACGTTTTCCTGATCTTGGATATTATGGTGTTGCTGATCCGTTGAATGTTCCCGGAGAGGTATTAGTCGGTGATGCGATTGATGACATTTTGGATATTGCGAATGATGTCAAAGAGGTAGTCTGGCGCTTTGACCGATTTGGCGCTGACGACGCGAACTGGCACTTTCGATTTTTGTTTCGAATCCATTGGGGTCGGCATCTTCGCGATCTCGCCGGTTATCTGCACTCACGGATCGTGATTGAAGCTCAAGAATGAGCCGGTGCCCTGCCGGTGCTGGACGATCCGCGCGAGGCAGATCTGCGCGAGCGACGCCCGGATCGATCGTGCCGCGATCTGGTCGGCCACGATGGTCAACCAGCCGCCGTGTCGTTCGCGATTTGTGGTGTGGCGGGTGCCGTAGAAGGGAAGCCAAGCCCCGCATCGAGTTCGGGGCGACGGATGGGTTTGTGCGGGGCGACGGGTTGGGGGGACGGCAATTTCGTTCCGTCGGCGCACGGCATTGCGATCACTAGCCCCTAACCCTCGTCGTCCCGTGCTTGACACGGGGCTTGGCTAACTTTCCGCTTCCGCTCCCGAAAACCATTCGTCCCACAAGTCGCGCCATTGCGGATTGGCCGCCTCGATCAGCGCGAACTTCCATTCGCGTTTCCATTTCTTGACCAGTTTTTCGCGGGCGATTGCAGCGGCGATCTCGTCGTGGCGTTCGGCATGGACGAGGCGGGTCTTGCCGAAATCCGCGGCGTGAGACGAGCCGGTTCCGGTGCGGTGTTGGTGGGCGCGGCGGATCAGGTCGGCGGTGACGCCGACATCGGTCCCGCCCCGGTAGCGGTTTGCCATGATGTAGACTCAGCCGCCTTTTTCCATTTGGGCCCTGTTGGCGAGTTGCGGTTTGAAGGGAAGCCAAGCCCCGCATCAAGTGCGGGGCGACGGTGGCCTAGTCCGCATTGTCGAACGGCCGCACTTCCACCCCCGCCGCGTCGAACCCGTCGAGCAGCCGTGCATTTACGCCCATCTTGCCGAAGTCTTCGCCCAAGGTCGCCCAGTGCGTGCCGCAGCCGCAGACCGGGCAGTGGTGGATGCCGATCATGCGATCGCCCCACACATAAGCGGTTGTCTCGCCGGTAACGCGCACCGCATCGGGCGGAAAATAGGCCACCCGCCACGCCGTCCGCCGGCACAGCGAGCAATTGCACTCCGCCACCCACGCCGGCATCGCGGGCACCTCGATCCGCACATTGCCGCAGTGACAGCTTCCCTGAACGCCCATGGCGGCACGCTATGGCGATCGGGTTCTGTCTGCAATGGGGCTCTAAGCCGGTGCGGCTGCGCGCGCCCTGGCAATCGCCTGCGCCACTTCATCGAGCATCGCCAGCCGCTGCTTCTTGAGCGTTTCGAGCCGCGCGTCGGACGCGGGTTCGGTGCTGGTCTCGATGCGGTGGATTTCGCGGTTGGTTTCGTGATGGCGCTCGGCCAGCGCGCGGAAGTGGGCGTCGCCCAGCTTCAACGCGTGGAGCACGGCGCCGTCATCGGGAAATTCGCTGGCGAGATCGTGGGGTACGTGGCTCATCGGGGCTCCTTGCGCGATGGCAACGCGCCATCAGGAAACGAGTGTCCCCCGATCGGAGCGCGCACGCATTGCCCTGCGTCAAATCCCCACGAATTTCTTGCGCGATCGGCTCAATGCCATCCTCGCCAACTACAACAACACTCGCAGAAAATGCCTCGGCTTCCTAACCCCAGCCGGAACCTTGAACCCGTTGCACTTCCAATGTGAATCCACAGTGTCGCAGTTTGCATCCTTATCCCCTGATCGCCTTCAACCTGGGGATACACGCCTCCAGCAATTCCAGACTGCGCCAGCCGTGTTCGGGCGCCAATCCGCCGACCAGCGGCTGGAACACGAAGGTGCCGTGGTCTGCGACCTTGCCGGCATTGGCGATCAGTTCGTCGGGTGTCCACACCGCAAATATGCCCGATTGGCGCAGCGCGGCCAGCGTGGTCAGACCGGCAAAGGGCGAATTGGTGCCCGGTTCCTGCGCCGCCCACTTCGCGTATTCGGACACGACGTGGAAGGCGTGCGGTTCGAGCGCGGCCCAGGTGCGGTCGGGATCGTCGGACAGCATGATGATGCCGGGCAGGCCGTGGCTGGGGCTGTAGAACCGGCCCGGCTCGCGGCCAAGCTTGCGGCATTCGTCGCGGTACAGCGGGATCAGGTCGGCGCGCATCGGGCCGAAGCCCACGCCGAAACGCGCGGCGCGGCGAGCGGAGGCTTCTACTCCACCGCCCACCAACACGATTTGCTCGGGTTTCTGCACGGGCAGGGGCCGCACGAACACGGGGCGGCCTTCGGCTTCGAAACGCTCGCCGTTCAGCGCGCGCAGGATCGTGTCGATGCCCTGGTCGAGCAGTCGGCCGCGATCCTTCAGGCTCACCCCGAACATATCGAACTCGCTGCGCACATAGCCCGCGCCGAAGATCACCTCCAGCCGCCCGCCCGACACCAGATCGAGCACGGCGATTGCTTCAGCCAGCTTGACCGGATCGTGCAGCGGCAGGATCACTGCGCCCAGCAGCAGGCGAACGCGCTTGGTCACCGCCGCCATGCCCGCCCCCAGCACGAACGGCTGCGGCAAGTAGCCGTCGTCCGAACCGTGGTGCTCCATCAGCCCGATGCGGTCGACCCCGATCCTGTCGGCGAAGGCGGCCATTTCGAGCGCGGCACCGTAAAGCGTTGTGGCGGGAGTGCCCCAGTCCGGGGCACGCATGTCGAACGAGACGGTGGTGGCGATTGGCGTTTCTGGCGGCGTCATGCTGCCAGCACCGCGTAAGACGGATCGCTGCGATCGCGCCGCGCCACATCGTGCGCCTTCATCGGGGTGACTTCGCGCACTTCGTCCATGTCCATCACCGCGACCCGGTGGTCGATCGCCCACTTGCCATCAGGTTTCGCGGCACGCCTTGACCAGCGATCGATGTAGCGGCTGAGCACGGTCATCTGCAGCAGCTTGCCCTCGCGTATCATGCGCAAGTTGGCGGTGACGTAAGCCTCGCTTGCGGCGCGATCACCATCGAGTTCGATGACGATGTTGGTGACCTGGTGC
>NZ_JANXWG010000129.1 GCF_025351285.1 Novosphingobium sp. | reverse complement strand
TGCCGGTATTGACGCCGCCCACGAAATTGCCCGTCGTCGGCGTGGACAAGTTGAACAGGCCCAGCGGGTTGCCCGACGAAACCGGGATTTGAAACGACGGCACGCCCGAACCGTTGTCGAACTGGCTTTGCGTCATTTCGCGATACGCGGTGATCGACCGGAAGGTCAGGTCAGGAAGCGCCTTGTATTCGAGCCCGAGCCGATAGCCGGTGGTCTTGCCCACGCTCGGCTGCTGCGGCAGGCCGACCAGCGCGGTATCGACGCGGTTCGGCTGCAAAGGGTTGATCGCGGCCAACACGTTCGGAATGCCGGCAGCGGCGAACTTGGTGTAAGCAGCTAGAGCCGGATTGGTCGAAGCCGGGTTGGTCGCGGTCGCAAGCAGACCGACACCTGGCGAGATGAACTGCTGGTAGAGCGTGCTGGTCGCATCGTAGGACTTGTCGAACGACAGGTCGGCCGAGAAATCCGGAGCCGGTTTCCACAGCGCTTCGACGTGAAGCCCGCGCTTGTCGAACGCGTTGTAGTCCGACGCGCCGGGCAGAGGGTTCTTCACGAAGCCTTCGCGCGTGGTCAGGATACCGTCGACCTTGACGCTGATGTTGGCGAATTCCGGCAGGTCGACGTGGACCTCGCCCTTTTGGCTGTTGTAGTTGCCATAGCCTACGATGGCATTCAGCTTGAACCGGCCGCTGGGCTTCTTGGTGACGATGTTGACCGCGCCACCTTCGGTATTCCGCCCAAACAGCGTGCCTTGCGGGCCCTTGAGGACTTCGATGTTCTCGATATCGTAAAGCGCCGAGCCGAGGCCCTGTGCGCGGCCCTGATAGACACCATCGATATAGACACCGACGCCTTGGTCACGCGCCGGCTGGTTCGAATCGGACAGCACGCCCACACCGCGGATGTTGACGATCAGCGCGCCGGGACGCGAGAAAAACGGCGCGACCTTGAGCGAGGGCACCGCGCCATCGCCCAGATCGAGCAGCGACTGGACGTGGCGGTTGGCCAGGTCATCGCCTTTGAGCACCGAGATCGCGATCGGGGTCGACTGGAGGTTTTCGCTGCGCTTCTGCGCGGTGACGATGATCTCGCCGAGCGGGGCGTTCGCCGCGTCATCTGCCGGGGCGGCATCTGCGGCGGCTGGGGCCGGTTCGGATGCGGCCAGCGCCATTCCGGGCGTGCCGAAGCACACCGCAAGGGCGCAGGAATTCAACAGAATGCTCTTGGACAAACGCAACATGGTAACCCCCCGATGTGGACAATCGTTTGCGATTGCCCGCCGTCATGCGGGGTGGCCTCTATGCAATCGTTGTTGCGTGGGGGTGACCGGAGCGTTGCGGGATCAATACAATGCGTCAGGTCTGTGCAGACTTTAAGACCGCGTGCTTCCACGGCCCGCAGCAATCTGTAGTTGGCCGCTTGCACGCGTAGGCAATCGATCGCAGGTTACGCGGCATAACACTTCGGGAGGATGAGATGGCCGGGCACGAAAGGGGCGATTCGCCCTCGTTCAGCGCAATCGTGACGCGGCGCCAGGCGCTGGGTGGAGCGGTTGCGGGCGCACTGGCCGTTTCAGGGCCGGCCGGCGCGGCACCCGCGCCACGCGATCGATTCGTGATCGGCGTGGCTGCCGCTGCAGCGCAGACCGAAAGCCGAAACGGGCGCGGGCGCAGCAACTGGGACGTGTTTGCCGATACCCCCGGCAAAATCCATGACGGATCCACCAATGCGCGCTGCACCGAATTCGACACGCGCTACGCGACCGACCTCGACCGGCTCAAGGCGGCGGGCGTCAAGGCCTTCCGCATGTCGACCGCCTGGCCGCGCATCCAGCCTGACGGCCCAGGCGCGCCCAACCAGGCCGGGCTGGATCTCTACGCGCGGATCATCGATGCCATGCTCGAACGCGGGATCGACCCGTGGGTTACGCTGTTCCACTGGGATACGCCGGTGTGGGCCGGCAATTTCCTGAGCCGTGATATCGCCGGGCGGCTGGCCGATTACGCCGGGATCGTCACCAAGCACTTGGGCGACAGGGTAAAGAACTGGATCACCTTCAACGAGCCAGGATCGGTGGCCTTGCTGGGCTATGGTTCGGGCGAGCACGCGCCGGGGTTCAAGTCGCCGCTGGCGCTGGTTTCGGCGATCCATCACCAGAACCTGTCGATCGGGCTGATGGCTAAGGCGGCGCGGGCGCACCTGCCTTCGACGGCGCGGTTGGGCACCACGCATATCGCGATCCCCGTGCGGCCCGAAACACCGGGCAAGCCCGATGATGTCGCGGCGGCGGCGCGGATGCATGCGATCGCCAATACCGCGTTCCTCGATCCGCTTTTCGGCAAGGGTTATCCCGACAGCTTTGCGCCGCTGGTGGCGCCGCTGGTCAAGCCTGGCGATCTCGATACGATCGCCACGAAGTTCGATTTTCTGGGGGTCAATTACTACGCCCGGCTTTACGTGCGCGGGGTGCCGGGGCCGGTGGGGTTCGAGGTTGCCGAAGCACCCAAAGTCCTGCCGCGTACGGCGATGCAACCGGTCGAGCCCGATGGCCTGACCGAGGCGCTGGTCTGGGCGTCAGAACGCTACGGACCGATGCCGATCTACGTGACCGAAACCGGCTTTGCGCTGCGGGGCGAAACTACGTGGGACAGTGGTTTGAAAGATCAGCAGCGGCTGACATGGCTGGACCAATACCTCGGCGCTGCGGCCAGGGCGCGCGCGCAAGGTGTGGATTTACGGGGATTGTTCTACTGGTCGGCGACCGATAACTGGGAGTGGGCGCAAGGCTTTGCCAAGCGCTTCGGGCTGATCGCGGTCGATCCTGCCACGCAGGCCCGCGCCAACAAGCGCAGCCTTGCCCGCTATGCCGCGTTGGTGCGCAAGCATTTCCCCGACGTGTGACTGATCAGCCAGCCACGCCGGTGAAGTAAAGCACCACCCCCGCCGCCGAAGCGGCGCCGAGCACCGTGAAGATGCCCATCTTGAAGCGGAACATCGCCACGATTGCCGCAGCCGCGACCAGCAGAGCCCACGGATCGACACTGGCTGGCTGCGGCATGTCGAACCGGATCGGACCGAACGACACCGCGCGCACCTGCCGAAAAATGGTATGAATCGCAAACCACACCGCCAGGTTCAGCACCACGCCGACGACGGCCGCGGTGATCGCCGATAGAGCTCCGCCCAGTGCGCGATTGCCGCGCATCCGCTCGATGAACGGCGCGCCGAGGAATATCCACAGGAAGCACGGGACGAACGTTACCCACGTCGCCAGCAACCCGCCGAGCGTTCCCGCCAGCAAAGGAGAGAGCGCGCCCGGATGCCGGTACGCGCCCATGAAGCCGACGAATTGCAACACCATGATCAGCGGCCCGGGGGTGGTTTCGGCCATGCCCAGCCCGTCGAGCATCTCTTGCGGGCTCAGCCAGTGATAGCCCGAGACCGCCTGCTGTGCGACATAAGCCAGCACCGCGTAAGCGCCGCCGAAGGTCACCACCGCCATCGTCGCGAAGAACGTCGCGATCTGGCTGAACACGTTGTGCGGGCCGAGCAGGATCACCAGCGCGGCAACCGGCGTGAGCCACAGCACCAGCCATGCCATGGCCTGCCGCAGCGATTGACCGATCGTGGGGCTGGCGTGTGCGGGCAGTTCCTCGCCAAGCAACGAATCGGCGTCCATCACCGTGCCTTTGCTTGCCCCATGGCCGCTGCCCGCCTGAAACGCGGGAACGCCTGCGCGCCCGCCGATAAAGCCGATCATCGCGGCGCCGAGGACGATCAGCGGGAACGGCACGCCCACGAAGAAGATCAGCACGAAAGCCGCAGCCGCCAGCCCGCGCATCACGCCGTTGCGCAGTGAGCGGCTGCCGATCCGCACCACCGCTTGCAGCACCACCGCCAGCACCGCGCATTTCAGCCCGAAGAACAAACCGGCGACCACCCCGACATGGCCGTACAGCGCATAGATCCAGCTTAGCGCCATGATAGCAATCGCGCCGGGCAGCACGAACAGCCCGCCCGCCACGATGCCACCGCGCGTGCGGTGCATCAGCCAGCCGATGTAAGTCGCCAGTTGCTGCGCCTCGGGGCCGGGCAGCAGCATGCAATAGTTGAGCGCGTGGAGAAACCGCTGCTCGCCGATCCAGCGTTTCTCGTCGACGAGGATGCGATGCATCACGGCGATCTGCCCGGCCGGCCCTCCGAACGACAGCGCAGCAATCCGTAGCCAGACCCAGAACGCTTGACGCAAGGACACGGGAGAGGGCGGGGGCAACGGGGAATCAGTAATTTGATCGTCAGGCATGCGGCGTCCTTCTGCAAAGCAGGACGCGATTCTTGGGCAATTGCCTGATGGGGAGATCGCGGTCCCCGTTGCGCTCTATAACCCAGGCCCGGTGCGCGCTGTCAACCCGCGCGCAATTCGCCCGCCAGCAGTTTGAACTCATCTCTGCGCGGGCTGTTCTTGCGCCATACCAGCGTGATTTCGCGGAAGGCGTGGTTGGCCTTGAGCGGCCGCGCCACGATCTGCGTCTGGTTGAGGATGCCGGCGTCGATCGCCATGGCGGGCAGCAAGGTCAGGCCCAGCCCGTTGTCGACCATCTGCACCAGCGTGTGCAGGGACGTGCCGATCATCGTTGCGCTGGCGCGCAATTCGGGGCGGTTGCACGCGGCGAGCGCGTGGTCCTTGAGGCAGTGCCCGTCCTCCAGCAGCAACAGCCGGTTCTCGTCGATGCTGGCCGGATCGATCGTGGCGGGCGGGTCGCGCGGATCGTCGAGCGGGAAGGCCACGAACAGCGCGTCGTCGAACAGGTGCTCCATCTCGACTTCGCCGGTCGGGAACGGCAGCGCCAGAAGCACGCAATCGGCGCGGCCGTGGTGGAGCGATTCGATTGCCGCCGCGCTCGGCTCCTCGCGCAGGAACAGTTTGAGCGCGGGGCGTTCGCGGCGCAGCCGGGGGAGGATACGCGGCAGCAGGAACGGCGCGATCGTGGGGATCACGCTCATCCGCAATTCACCCGACAGCGGCTGGCCTTGCGATTGAACCAGTTCGGACAATTCCTCGGCCTCGCGCAGCAGCCGATGCGCCTTGGCGACAACCTGGTTGCCGAGCGGGGTGAACCGCACCACGCGCCGCGTGCGTTCGACCAGCGTGACGCCCAGCAACGATTCCAGTTCGCGCAGGCCTGCCGACAGCGTTGACTGCGACACGAAGCACGAATCCGCCGCGCGCCCGAAATGCCCGTGTTCGTGAAGCGCAGCCAGGTATTGCAACTGCTTGAGCGTGGGGAGATATGTGCTCATGCGCCTGGCTGGCCTAGTCCTCGTCGTCGTTTGCGGCGCTGACAGGCTCGGCGATCACCAGCGGTTCGTCATCGTCGTCGATCGTGGTCGCTGATGCATTGTCGATATGCGCGATCGCTTCGTCCTTGGCGCCGATATCGTCGATATGCGCCATCTTGAGCTTGCCATTGACCACTGCGAACGCCAGCCGGCCCTCGACCAGATCGAGCGCATCGCGACCGAATACATCCATCCGCCAGCCTTCGAGGATGGCCACACCCTTGCGCTGCCCGGCGGCAAGCGCCTCGAGATCGTCGCTCCGAGCGAGAAGCCTGGCGGCAATGTCGATCTCGCGAGCCCGGATCTTGAGCAGCAGCTTCAGCAAATCGGCCACCAAGGCGCCTTCCTTGCCCAGCGGTGCGCCGCGCGGTGCCCGCGGCGGCATTTCGTCCTCGGTCATCGGCCTGGCGTTGGCCAGCACGCCCATCAGGCGGCGGCCGATATCGTTGTCCTTCCAGCCGGTGGACAGCCCGCGCACCTTGGCGAGTTCGGACTGGTCCTTGGGCGGGTGCCCGGCGATGTCGGCGATGGTTTCGTCGCGCATCATCCGGCCACGCGGGATGTTCTTGTCCATCGCCTCGCGTTCGCGCCACGCAGCAATGGCCTTCAACCGGCCCAGCACCGCCGGATTGCGGCTGGGCGCCTTGATCCGCAGCCACGCCTTGTCGACGTCGGAGCGATAGTTTTCCGGATCGGCCAGCCGCTCCATCTCGATATCCAGCCACGCACCGCGACCGGTCTTGCGCAGCTTGCGCAGCAGCTTGGGGAAGATCTTCGACAAGTGCGTGACGTCGCCGATCGCATATTCGATCTGGCGCTCGGTCAGCGGGCGGCGGCTCCAGTCGGTGAAGCGGGCGCCCTTGTCGACCGGGATGCCCAGCCACGATTCGACCAGGTTGGAATAGCCGATCTGTTCGGCCTGGCTGACCGCCATCATCGCAATCTGCGTGTCGAAAATCGGGTGCGGGGTCTTGCCCGTGAGGTTGTAGATGATTTCGACATCCTGCCCGCCGGCGTGGAACACCTTGAGCACGTCTTCATTGTTGACCATCAGATCCCACAGCGGGGTCATGTCGATGCCCTGCGCCAGCGGATCGATCGCCGCGGCTTCGGTTTCATCGGCTATCTGGATCAGGCACAATTCGGGCCAGAACGTGTTCTCGCGCATGAACTCGGTGTCGACCGTGACGAACGGGGCTTTGGCAAGCCTTTCGCAGAGTTCGGTGAGGGCTTGCGTGGTCGTGATCAGCGGATGGATCTTCATAGGCCACCGCTGTTAGCGCAACGCGAGGGTTTTTCCAGTGGGCGACCGCGATTTGCCTGCGTCTTGCACAGTTGCGCGCTGCCGATCCTCACTCGGCCAGTCCCCAGCCCGCTTGACAAACCACAAACCTTGGCCTGTTAGCCGCGCCATGATGCACCCCTATCGCACACACACCTGCGGCCAGCTGCGCGCCAGCGACGTCGGCTCGATCGTCCGCCTTTCCGGCTGGGTCCACCGCAAGCGCGACCACGGCGGGCTGCTGTTCGTCGACTTGCGCGACCATTACGGCCTCACGCAGATCGTCGCGGATACGGACAGCCCGGCGTTCAGCACGCTCGAACGGCTGCGCGTCGAAAGCGTGGTCACGCTGACCGGCAAGGTCGTCGCGCGCACCGCTGATACGGTCAACGCCAACCTGCCGACCGGCGGGATCGAAATGTGGGTGCAGGACGCCGAAGTGCGCTCGGCCGCCGAGGAACTACCGATGCCGGTAGCCGGCGAGCAGGAATATCCCGAGGATATCCGCTTGCGCTATCGCTTCCTCGATCTGCGACGCGAGAAGCTCCATGCCAACATGATGCTGCGCAGCGCGGTCATTTCCTCGTTGCGCCAGCGCATGGTCGGACAAGGGTTCACCGAGTTCCAGACTCCGATCCTGACGGCCTCCAGTCCCGAAGGCGCACGCGATTACCTGGTGCCGAGCCGGGTCCATCCGGGCAAGTTCTATGCGCTGCCGCAGGCGCCGCAGATGTTCAAGCAGTTGCTGATGGTGGCCGGGTTCGATCGCTATTTCCAGATCGCACCGTGCTTCCGCGATGAGGACGCGCGTGCCGACCGTTCGCCGGGCGAATTCTACCAGCTCGATTTCGAGATGAGCTTCGTTACGCAGGACGACGTGTTCAACGCCATCGAGCCCGTTTTGGCGGGCGTATTCGAGGAATTCGCGCGCGGCAAGACGGTGACGCCATCGGGCAGCTTCCCGCGCATTCCCTATGCCACTTCGATGCTGAAATACGGTTCGGACAAGCCCGATCTGCGCAACCCGATCGAGATTTCGGACGTGACCGAGCACTTCAAGGGCTCCGGCTTCGGATTGTTCGACCGTATCGCCAGCGAAGGCGGCGTGGTCCGCGCGATCCCGGCGCCGTGCGCGGGCAAGAACAGCCGCAAGTTCTTCGACGACATGAACGAATGGGCGCGCGCCGAGGGCCATGCGGGCCTGGGTTACATCAACATCAAGGAAGGCGTCCCCGCCGGACCGATCGCCAAGAACCACGGCCCTGAAGCGACAGCCAAGCTGGTCGAGGCGCTCGGTCTTGGACCCGACGATGGCGTATTTTTCGCGGCAGGCAAGCTGACGCAAGCCGTCAAGCTGGCGGGCGCGGCGCGTACGCGGGCGGGCGAACAGCTCGGACTGATCGAGCAGGGCGCGTTCAAGCTGTGCTGGATCGTCGATTTCCCGATGTTCGAATACGACGAGGACGCGAAAAAGGTCGATTTCAGCCACAACCCGTTCTCGATGCCGCAGGGCGAGATGGAAGCGCTGGAAACGATGGACCCGCTGACCATCCTGGCGTGGCAGTACGACATCGTCTGCAACGGCGTGGAATTGTCGTCGGGTGCGATCCGGAACCACCGGCCCGAAATCATGTACAAGGCGTTTGAGATCGCCGGCTACAGCAAGGACATGGTCGACACCGAATTTGCCGGCATGATCAATGCCTTCAAGTTCGGCGCGCCGCCGCACGGCGGTTCGGCGCCGGGGGTCGACCGCATCGTGATGCTGCTCGCCGATGAACCCAACATCCGCGAGGTCGTGGTCTTCCCGATGAACCAGAAGGCCGAAGACCTGATGATGGGCGCTCCTGGCCCCGTCACCGCCAAGCAGTTGCGCGAACTCAACATCCGCGTGGTCGAGTCGAGCAAGGGATGAAATAATCGCCTGCAGGGGCCGGCTGCGAGTGGTCCAAGGCCATTTCGCTGCGCGAGATAACGCATGACTTGTGCTCGGATGCTTGTTAATTTCAGCCGCGGCCGAAATTGCTCTTGCGTTCGGGGATGATCTTACGTGTACTTCCGAGGTGTATTCCGCCGTTGGAGTGACGGAGCAATCATTCGAACGGTAACTGCGCTATTGATCGGAGGCGCAATGGTTGCCGGGTGCAGCGTGTCGCGAGAGCAGGGCAAGGGCAGTGCGGTCATGCAGTTCGATGTTGCCGATGGCGAGGGCGCAGTTTCGGAATTCGCATGGAGCCCGGACGGGCGAAAAATTGCGGTTCATTCTCAAGCTTTGCGACGAGTCGCCATTTTCGATGCGGCTAGTGGTCAAATCGTCGCACGGCTTGGCAATCTGGCGGGCGGAGTCGAAAACGTCGCATGGGATGCCCAAGGAAGGGTGATTTGCGCTCCGCTCGATGCGGGCGACGCGGTCACGATCTGGGACAGCGTGCACAACACTGTCAGTCACTTGCCGGGCGCAAACGGGGCTGCGGCCGGGACCGCAATGAACATGCTGGTCCGCTTTTGGGTGGATCGCGCGAGCAATCGCCTCATCGGGGCGCACCAGATGCCGGCGCAAGCCGGGGGTGGATCGGCATTGTCGGTCTATGACCTCGGGGCCAGGCTTCTCCTGCGCGGCAAAATCCCAGGCAGTTCGATCGGCGCTATCGTCTCTGGCGGGGCTAATGTCGCGGTAGTGGGCCAGGATTCGCAAGTGCGATTGATTTGCCTGGAAAGCGGGCAAGTGGTGCGGACGCTTCCTACCCGGGTCGTCGGCTTCGGGATGGTAGCATTCAGTCCCGACGGGTCTGTGCTGGCCACCACCGGTGATCCGCCATACGTTCCCGGCAAGGTTGAACCGATGAACAACATGCTGTCGTTGTGGGACACTCGGAGCGGCACACTGCTTGGCCAAATTCGAGCCGGGTCGGGTGAAATCCGTTCGCTCGACTTCTCGCCCGATCCGTCAAAGCCATGGGCCGTTTTGGGCGAGACCGGAGGCTCGATGGAAATTGTCGACTGGAAACGCGGCGGCACTTTGGTTGAGACCATTCCGGTTGGCGACAAGCAGATTGTGGTGGCGCGGTTTTCGCCGGACGGGCGCACAGTTGGCGCGCTGCTGACTCGGCAGGCCAGGTTCCTGACCGTCCCGCTTGCTCCCGCGATACTGCACTGATGCCAAGCGAATACGAATATGGCCAGTTGGCACAAGCCGCTTATGGCGGACCCGAAGGAACGTCGGTTCCTTTGGGCATGGAGGCAAATTGGGAAATCCTGCGCGAGGCGGACGGGCGACCGGTTGAGATGCACTCGGAGACCAGCGGCTACTTCGGCCAGGCTTTCCGAAACAAGAATACCGGCGAAGTCGTCATCGCCAGTCGCGGAAGCAGGGCAATCGGATCGGATGGATCGATGGTTGATTGGGGCAAGACAGATTTGCTCGAAATCGGCGGAGGAAAGCTGGGATTGCGGAAGGGTCCCCCGGAATCGTTCAAGGATGCGGAAGCCTTTGCCAGACGGGTAAATGAAAATTTCAAACCGACAAAGTTGTCGTTCACCGGACATTCCAAAGGCGCTGCCGAAGCCGAATATTCCGCAGGTGTTCTCGACGAAGGGCGCGAGGCTGTCACCTTTGCGTCTCCCGGCGCAGCTTTTGCGCTCAATGAGGACCAGATCGCAAAAGCCAAACCGTTCGTGCGAAACCTTGCGCTGCCTGGCGACGTAGTGCCGGCGATCGGCAGGCAGGTCGGTAGCTCCGATACGCTGGGTCGCACTGCCGGTCTGGCTGCCCGGGATGTGGCCTTTAACGTGGTCTTGCCCCTGGCTGGCCTGTTGATTGCTCCGGGATTGGCATTGCTCGGGCTACTTGTCGGGGTGGGGCTCGATCTCAAATACATTCATCCCATGGAAAACTATCTGGCGGCCATGCGCGCAAGTCCGGCGTGCGGCGGCGGGCCGATGCAGGCTCGCATCACCGACATGCACACCTGCCCGATGGTCACCGGCCTTGTACCGCACGTCGGCGGGCCGATCGCCATAGGTTGCCCTACGGTGTTGGTAGGAGGGCAGATGGCGGCGCGAGTTGGTGATATGGCAACCTGCGTCGGGCCGCCAGACGCCATTGCCAAGGGATCGGCAACGGTAAGAATTGGCGGGATGGCGGCTGCGCGGCTAGGTGACATGACCGTGCACGGCGGTGTCATCACCGTCGGGTTTCCAACGGTGATGACTGGCGGATAAGGGCGGATGGGTGCCGTCTACGGCTGTCCGCACGCAATCACGCCGGGTCAAGGCTTGCCAGCGGCATATCCGTTCATTAGGGCGAAAGCCGAACCAACCGCTTTCCTTCGAAGGGGCATTTCATGAGCGATACCGCCGAGCGCGTTAAAAAGATCGTTGTCGAGCATCTGGGCGTAGAAGCCGACAAGGTCACCGAAGACGCAAGTTTCATCGACGATCTGGGCGCGGACTCGCTTGACATCGTCGAACTGGTCATGGCGTTCGAAGAAGAATTCGGCGTCGAGATCCCCGACGACGCGGCCGAGAAGATCTCGACTGTTTCGGACGCGATCACCTATATCGACGAGCATAAGGGCTGATCGGCAGGGAAGGCCTCGGCCTTCCCCCACACCCCGTTCGCCCTGAGCTTGTCGAAGGGCAGCCCTAACCATATCTGCCCGCAACCGGCAGCAGGATAGGGCTTCAACAGGCTCAGCCCGCGCGGGTTGGGCCTGTTTGGGTTTTTGAGAACGGCCTGGTTGAATTGGCGAGAACGGTATGAATCGGGCACCGGAAAAGCTCGAACGGAGAATTGCATGCGTCGTGTCGTTGTAACCGGACTTGGCATGGTCACCCCGCTGGGGGCCGATGTCGAAACCGCCTGGGCCAATATTCTCGCCAGCAAATCGGGTGCGGGCACGATCACCCGGTTCGATGCGTTTGACCAAAAGTGTACGATCGCCTGCGAAATCAAGCCGGCCGACCATGCCTATGGCTTCGATCCCAACAAGCGCGTGGATCACAAGGTCCAGCGCCAGGTCGATCCGTTCATCATCTACGGCATCGACGCCGCGGGCCAGGCGTTGGAAGACGCTGGCCTGACCGAAATGGACGAGGCAACCCGGCTGCGCGCCGGCTGTTCGATCGGTTCGGGCATTGGCGGCTTGCCGGGGATCGAAAGCGAATCGCTGGTGCTGGCCTCAAAAGGCCCGAGCCGAGTCAGCCCACACTTCGTCCACGGCCGGCTGATCAACCTGATTTCGGGCCAGGTCTCGATCAAGTATGGCTTGATGGGTCCGAACCACGCGGTCGTCACCGCTTGCTCGACCGGCGCGCACTCGATCGGTGACGCCGCGCGGATGATCCGCGACGACGATGCCGATATCATGCTGGCGGGCGGCGCCGAAGGCACCATCTGTCCAATCGGCATCGCCGGCTTCGCTCAGGCGCGCGCGCTCAATTGCAGCTTCAACGATCGGCCCGAGCAGGCCAGCCGCCCCTATGACCGCGACCGCGATGGCTTCGTCATGGGCGAAGGCGCGGGCGTGGTCGTGCTCGAAGAATACGAACACGCCAAGGCGCGCGGCGCGAAAATCTACGCCGAAGTGGTCGGCTATGGCCTGTCGGGCGACGCCTATCACGTCACCGCCCCGCACCCCGATGGCTTCGGCGCGTTCCGCTCGATGGAAATGGCGCTGAAAAAGGCCGGCATGGCCCCAGCCGACATCGACTACATCAACGCTCACGGTACCTCGACCATGGCCGATACGATCGAACTCGGTGCGGTGCGGCGGCTGTTCGGCAACGAAATCGGCAATGTCTCGATGAGCAGCACCAAATCCGCCATCGGACACCTGCTCGGCGGCGCGGGCGCGGTCGAGACGATCTTCTGCATCCTGTCGATCCGCGACCAGATAGTGCCCCCCACGCTCAACCTCGATAATCCCGCCGAGGGCTGCGAGGGCGTCGACCTGGTGCCGCACGTGGCGAAAAAACGCCGCGTCCGCGCCGCGCTCAACAACAGCTTCGGGTTTGGCGGCACCAACGCCAGCGTGATCGTGAAGGAACTTTGATCCCGCAAGGGGCGGGGGGATCACGGACATGAAGCGCGGAAAACTGGGCCTGCTGGCGATTGTCTTGGCGGTAGTCGGGCTGATCGGCGGCGGCAGTGTGCTGCGCGGATGGTACGGCGCCGGCCCGCTGGCAAAGCCCACCGCATTCATCGTGCCCGATGGCTCGACGCTCGGCAGCCTCGCGCTCAAGCTCCAGAAGGACGGTGCGATCCGTTCGGCCTTGGCGTTCAAGCTCCACGCCAGGCTGCTCGGCGGTAGCGCCGATGACATCAAGGCCGGCGAATTCGAACTGCCGGCGCACGCCAGCGAATCGCAGATTTTGGCGCTGCTGGCCGAGGGCGAGACGCTCAACCGCTTCGTCATGATCCCCGAAGGCATGCCCTCGATCATGGTCTACGATCGGCTGATGGCACGCCCGTTGCTGACTGGGCCGGTCGCCGTGCCGAAGGAAGGCAGCGTGCTGCCCGACAGCTACGCCTTCGCACGCGGTGAGCAACGCGCTGCCGTGGTTGCGCGGATGCAGGCCGCCATGGCGCGCGTGGTCAAGCAAGCTTGGGCCGGCCGCTCGCCCGACACCGTGGCCAAAACGCCCGAGGAAGCGGTGGTCCTGGCCTCGATCGTCGAGAAGGAAACCGCCAAGCCCTCCGAACGCCCGATGGTCGCCGCGCTTTATTCCAACCGGTTGCGCAAAGGGATGCTGCTCCAGGCAGACCCGACGATCATCTACCCGATCACCAGAGGCAAGCCGCTCGGCCGCCGCATCCGCCAGTCTGAAATCCAGGCGGTCAACGATTACAATACGTACGCGATGGTCGGCCTGCCCAGAGGCCCGATTACGAACCCCAGCAAAGCTTCGATCGAAGCCGTGCTCCATCCGGCGAAAACCACCGCGCTCTACATGGTGGCGGACGGCACCGGCGGCCACCAGTTTGCCGAAACGCTGGAGCAGCACAACGCCAACGTGGCCAAGTGGTTTGCGCTGAGACGGGCCAAAGGCGAATTGTAGGCGCCGGGATCGGCGGTTGGGACCGCGAGGATATCTCGGCAATTAGCGGCCGCACCCGCATTGGATCGACTTTTCCGATCAATGTTACCAGTTCAATGCGTTGGATCAATCAATCGAATCCGGGCAAAGCGGCATCGCACCCGGTGCATCCCGCACCGGGCCCCTGATTTCGCTTCCCCTCCACCAAAGGACCATACCGATGACCGACCGCACCATCCCCGACGTTACGCTCAAGACCCGCGTCCGCGACGAAACCGTCGAGGGGCCGAACCCGTTCCGCTGGCAGGACCTCAAGGTCCGCGATGAATTCTCCGGCAAGAAGGTCATCGTGTTCTCGCTGCCCGGCGCTTACACCCCGACGTGCTCGAGCTTCCAGCTCCCGGGCTTCGAGAAGCTCTACAGTGAATTTCAGGCTGCCGGCGTCGATGCGATCTACTGCATCTCGGTCAACGATGCCTTCGTCATGTACAACTGGGGCAAGGCACAAGGCGTGGAGAACGTGAAGCTGCTGCCCGACGGCTCCGGCACGTTCACCCGCCACATGGGCATGCTGATCAACAAGGATCACGTTGGCTTCGGCATGCGCTCGTGGCGTTATGCGATGGTCGTAGAGGACAACGTGGTGACGCACTGGTTCGAAGAGCCGGGCATCAACGACGTCGGCTCGGACAGCGACCCCTACGGCGAAACCTCGCCCGAAAACGTGCTGGCTGCGCTGACCAAGGCCGGCTGATCATGCAAGGCGCCGACGGCACGCCCCTGATCGGGCGAGCGCCGCCGGCGCCTTTCATCGTGACCGCGGAATTGCCGGCCGATATCTTCGGCTGGGCAGATCGCTTGCGCCGCGCGCACTTTCCTGCCGAGCGCAATCACTTGTCCGCGCATGTGACGCTGTTTCACGCGCTGGCCCCCTCGCTGGCCGAGCAGATCAAGCGGGTGCTTGCAGGCGAGGCGGCCGCCCATGCTGCCATTGCGGCAAGACTGTCGGGCGTGATGGACCTGGGCAAAGGTACCGCGCTGGTGATCGAAAGCCCCGCCATGCTGGCCTTGCGCGACCGTGTTGCCGATCATTTCCACGGCGCGCTGTCGGCGCAGGACCAGCACCGGCCGCGGCTGCATGTCACGATCCAGAACAAGGTAACGGCCCAGGTCGCACGCACGTTGCAAAGCGAATTGGCGGCCACCTTCCAGCCGCGCGACTTTCGTTTCGTGGCGCTGGCCATGCACATCTATCGCGGCGGGCCGTGGGAAGCGGCTGGCCGCTGGTCTTTCCGGGGCCGCGGGTGAGCGGGCACAGGCAAGCCCGCGAAGACCTTTTCACCTGTTGACCCGCGCCGCGTGCCCGCCTAAAGGCCCCGCCTGTCTCGCGAAAGCCGCGCGGCATGCCCCCTGGGGCGGAGTAGCTCAGCTGGTTAGAGCAGCGGAATCATAATCCGCGTGTCGGGGGTTCGAGTCCCTCCTCCGCTACCAATCTTTCAGGTTTGCCCGTCATCAATGCCGTCCGGGGAACCGTTCGCGCTTGCGGTGCGTCTTTGCCCATGGACGAAGCGCGTCCGAGCCCCTATCTGAGCCCTCGATGCGATTTTTGCTCACTCTTCTGGCCCTCATCGCGGGTTTTGCCACTCCTGGCATGACCGTGGCAACGGCGCGCGCACAAGTCGCAGGCGCTGAACAGGTCGAATCTGCAAGTTCGGTCGCATCGGTCGTGGTCGCCATCCGGGCAGCAGCGCCGCGAACACGTGCGGCCGGCACAACATCACACACCGAAATCGTGGCACTTGCCGATTGCGCGGATGTCGTTGGATGCAGCATTGCGTTGAGCGACCGCCCGCTCGAATAGCGCCACCCGCGCCGCATTCGAACCATTTTGCCCGAGGGCTGGCTCGACCAGTCGGCCGGCTTAATACCAAAATCCAGGAAATAACCCATGCTCGGCAACCTAGCCAAGTCCGTGTTCGGCTCGTCGAACGACCGTTACGTCAAATCGCTCGACAAGATCGTCCGCCAGATCGCGGCGTTCGAACCCGCGCTCCAGGCGCTGAGCGACGATCAACTGGTGGCGCAAACCGCCAAGTTCCGGTCGCTGCTCGAAGACGGCAAGTCGCTCGACGACATCATGCCCGAAGCGTTCGCCACTTGCCGCGAAGCCTCGCGGCGCGTGTTGGGGATGCGGCATTTCGATGTGCAGATGGTTGGCGGGATCGTGCTCCACCGCGGTGAAATTGCCGAAATGCGCACGGGCGAGGGCAAGACGCTGGTGGCTACGTTGGCAGTTTACCTGAACGCGATCGAGGGCAAGGGCGTCCACGTCGTGACGGTCAACGATTACCTGGCCCGGCGCGACAGCGAATGGATGGGGCAGATCTACACGTTCCTTGGGCTGACCGTGGGCGTGGTCGTGCCCAACATGCCCGACGATGAACGCAAGGCGGCGTACCAGGCCGACATTACCTATGCGACCAACAACGAACTCGGCTTCGACTACTTGCGCGACAACATGAAGCATGAACGCGCGCAGATGGTGCAGCGGCCGTTCTCGTTCGCGATCGTCGACGAGGTCGACTCGATCCTGATCGATGAAGCGCGCACCCCGCTGATCATCTCGGGGCCGACCGACGACAAGTCCGACCTTTACATGTCAGTCGACGCGATCGTGAAGCAGATCGTGCCCGAAGATTACGACGCCGACGAAAAAACCAAGAACATCTCGCTCACCGAGGACGGCGTCGAGCGGATCGAACGGCTGCTCGAAGACGCCGGGCTGCTGGTCGGTTCGAACCTTTACGACATGGAAAACACCATGGTCGTGCACCACCTCGACCAGGCGCTGCGCGCCAACGTGATGTTCAAGCGCGATATCGACTACATCGTCAAGGACGGCAAAGTCGTGATCATCGACGAATTCACCGGCCGCATGATGGACGGCCGACGCTGGTCGAACGGGCTGCACCAGGCGGTTGAAGCCAAGGAAGCCGTCACGATCGAGCCCGAGAACCAGACGATGGCCTCGATCACCTTCCAGAACTATTTCCGCATGTACCCCAAGCTGGGAGGCATGACCGGTACGGCCGCGACCGAGGCCAAGGAATTTTACGACATCTACAAGATGAACGTGGTGACCATCCCGACCAACGTGCCGGTGCTGCGGGTCGACGAGGAAGACACTTTCTACAAAAGTATCGAGGACAAGTTCCAGGGGATCGCGCGCACGATCAAGGAACATCAGGAACGCGGTCAGCCGGCGCTGGTTGGCACGGTGTCGATCGAGAAGTCCGAGATGCTGTCCGAATTTCTCGACAAGGAGGGCGTCAAGCACAACGTGCTCAACGCGCGTTTCCACGAGATGGAGGCGCATATCATTGCGCAGGCCGGTCGGCTCGGCGCGGTGACGATCGCCACCAACATGGCCGGTCGCGGCACCGATATCCAGCTTGGCGGCAACCTCGAAGTGCGTCTGGCCGATGAACTGGCCGATGTGCCCGAAGGGCCGGAGCGCGATGCCGCGATCGAACGCATCCGCGCCGAAGTGGCCGAAGAAAAGCGCAAGGTTCTGGAATCCGGCGGGCTGTTCGTGCTTGCTACCGAACGCCACGAAAGCCGCCGCATCGACAACCAGCTCCGTGGCCGTTCGGGCCGGCAGGGCGATCCTGGGCTGTCGCGTTTCTATCTGTGCCTCGATGACGATCTGCTGCGCATCTTCGGGCCAGACACCCTGTTCGCGCGGATGATGCGCTCGAACCTGGAAGACGGCGAGGCGCTGCCACCATCGCGGTGGATGTCGAAAGCGATCGAAACCGCGCAAAAGAAGGTCGAAGCACGCAACTATGACGTGCGCAAACAGGTCGTCGAATACGACGATGTGATGAACGATCAGCGCAAAGTGATCTACGAGCAGCGTTCGGACATCATGGACGCCGACGCGGTTGACGAAGTGGTGCTCGACATGCGCCACGATACGATCAACTCTCTGGTCGGCGAGGCGTGTCCGCCGGGATCGTACCCCGAGCAGTGGAACGTCGCCACGCTGAAGGAGCGGCTCGGCGAAATTCTCGGGCTTGAAATCCCGATCGAAACTTGGCTCGATGAAGACGGCCTCGAACCCGAAACGGTCGAGGAGCGAGTGGTCGAAGCGGCCGACGCGAAGATGGCCGAGAAGGTCACAAGTTTCGACGAATCCGCATGGCGCGGGCTTGAAAAGTCGGTGCTGCTCGAACGGCTCGATCATCACTGGAAAGAGCATCTGGCCACGCTCGATGCGCTGCGCCAGGTCGTGTTTCTGCGTGCTTATGCACAGAAGACGCCGATCAACGAATACAAGCAGGAGGCGTTCGGGCTGTTCGAACGGATGCTCGAAGCGATCCGCGAGGACGTCACGCGCATCCTGATGACCAGCGAAATCCGCATGACCGGGCCCGAGGATTTCCAGTTGCCCGAACTGCCCGATTTCCTGACCAGCCACATCGATCCGCTGACGGGAGAGGACGATAGCGCCCAGGTTCCCGGCGCGCAGGCGATGCTGGGGTCGCTGGGGCAGGGCATGTTCGCCTCCGGCGCCGCTGGCGCGGCAGCGATGGCCGATGCAACGATGTCCGGTTCGTCTTCGGCAAACGATCCTTATGCGGGCAGCGGCATCAGCCGCAACGCGTCGTGCCCATGCGGATCGGGCCAGAAGTACAAGCATTGCCATGGCGTGGCTGATTGAACGGACACCTCCGGTCGAGACGGTCGGCGCCGAATCGCATTAATTGCGACGATGGTGCGGTTCATGGCGAGCCAGTTGCGTGCTTGCCGCGGCCGACACTGCCGCCGTGGCATCGGGGGTCCTTGCATTATAAACGATTGACGCGTGCATAACCGCTTAAATTGTCGGATTCATACAAGAACCTTCGTTTGACACCGTGTCCTTACGGTCTGTATCCCCACCAACATTGAACAGTCCCGGATCGTATCAATCCGGGTTGTCCCTGCAAAAAAAGCCTCGGGTCGCACAGGGGTATGCAAGGGGAGTTACAGATGGTGGGGATCGGACACGTGGCATATCGCCGCGTATGGGCCGGAGCGGTTGCTGGCGGAGTGCTGGCTTCGGCTGGCTTGCCGTTGTCTGCGTGGGCTCAGGCCGCGCCGCTAAACTTGACAGCATCTGGGGGCATTCCCTCGCGCGATGATCTGCGCTCGATCACCCAGGCGCCGCCGACACAAACGCCGCAACTCAATATTTCGGGCGGGATCGAACGGTCGCCGTGTCCGCTTGCCGACGATCGTTTCAAGGACATCAAGGTCACCATCGGCGCGGTGGATTTCCACGGCCTTAAAGGTGCTGAACCGTCCGAAATGGAACCGGCATGGAAGCCATTCGCGGGCGCTCCGCAGCCGATTGCTGTGCTGTGCGAAGTGCGCGATGCCGCTGCCACGATCCTGCGCAACAAGGGTTACCTCGCCGCCGTGCAGGTGCCGACCCAGCGTATCGAAGACGGCAAAGTGCGGATGGAAGTGCTATACGCCCGCGTTACCGCGATCCGCGCCCGCGGTGAAACGCGCGGCGCCGAACGCAAGCTGGAAGCGTACCTCAACAAGCTGACCGAGGACGAGATCTTCGATCGCAACAAGGCCGAGCGCTACCTGCTGCTGGCGCGTGATCTGCCCGGATACAACGTGCAGTTGACATTGCGACCGGCCGGTACCGGTGTGGGCGAGCTGATCGGCGAAGTCAGCGTTACGCACCAGCCCTACACCGTTGATCTTACGCTGCAAAACCTTGCCCCACACACCACCGGGCCATATGGCGGCCAGATCCGCGCACAACTGTTCGGGCTGACCGGGCTGGGCGATGTAACGACGCTGTCGTACTATGCCACCTCGGACTTTTCGCAGCAGCACATCCTTCAGGGAAGCCACGAATTCCGCCCTGGCTCCGAAGGCTTGGTCATCGGCGCGCAAGTCACGCACGCGTGGACCAAGCCCGATCTTGGCGCCGCGGCGGGCCCGGTGACATTGAAGGCGCGGACACTTTATGCCGGCATCTATGCCCGCTACCCGCTCCTGCGCACCCAGGCGAAAAACCTGTACCTGACTGGCGGAATTGATTTTCTCAACCAGAAGGTCGATCTGGGGGGCGTTGGTCCGCTTACGCGCGATCGCTTGCGCATTGCTTATGCGCGGCTTGATTTCGACACGATCGACCTGAAGCACCGGTCGCCCCGCTACCGGTTCGGCGGTTCGCTCGAACTGCGGCAGGGGCTCAATGTGCTCGACGCCACGCCCGCGTGCACCGTTGGCGTGTGCCCGACGCCCACCTCACGGCCCGGCGGATCGGCCAGCGCGACGCTGGTGCGCGCGCAGGCCTCGCTCGAAGTGGCCAGCGGACAAATCGCGCTGGCGGTGCTGCCGCGTGCGCAATACGCGTTCAATCCGCTGCTCAGCTTCGAACAGTTCTCGCTCGGCAACTACACCGTCGGGCGCGGCTTCGATCCGGGTACGCTGTCGGGCGATAGCGGTGTCGGCACCTCGGTCGAGGTCCGTGGCCCGCGTTACCCGCTGTTCGGCGGCGGCCGGGTTGTCACCCAGCCATACGTGTTCGGCGATGTGGGCTGGACGTTCCTGCGCGGCACCGCGGGTTCGCAACGCCTGACCTCGGCCGGCGCGGGCCTTCGCACCGAAATCGGTGCCCGTTACCGCCTCGACGGTGTGATCGCCGTTCCGATCGAGCGCGCCGGACTGCAAACCAAACGCGGCGACGTGCGCCTGCTGGTCACCCTGACCGCGCGCCTGCTTCCCTGGAGGAAAAACTGATGGTTCGCACCCTGTCACGCTCGCGCGCCACGCGCGACTTCGCCGTTTCCTCGACGTTGGCGATCGCCGTTTCGCTCGCCGCCGGGGGCACTGCCGCAAGGGCGCAGTCGTTCCAGGCGACGCCCACTGTGGTCGTGCCTGGCAGCGCCACGGTCACAACCGGAACCAATACCACAACGGTGACCATCACCAGCCAGCACACCGTCATCAACTGGGTGCCGACCGATACTGCCATCGGCGGCGGCCCGATCAATTTTCAGCCGTCGGGCACGATCGCAACTTTCGTCAACGACCCGAACTCCAACCCGAGCAGCACCCCCGATTTCGCGGTCCTCAACAATATCCTGCCGACCGACGCTACCCGCTCGGTCCAATTCAACGGCACGGTCATCGCGCAGTTGCAGACACTTTTTTCCGGCACATCGACCGGCGGCACGCTCTATTTCTACAGCCCGGGCGGCATTCTCGTCGGGCCGAGCGCCGTCATCAACGTCGGCAACCTGGGGCTGACCTCTTCGCCGATCGCGTACAATTCGGCGGGCAATTTCGGCGCCACGGGCGCGGTCATTACCAACACCGGCGCGCAGACGGTGAGGTTCGGCCAGGCCAATGCCGGTTCGTCGGTCCAGATCGCCAGCGGCGCGCAGATCAACGCCAACAGCGTCGATGGCTCGTATGTGGCGATCGTGGCGCCGATCGTGCAGAACACCGGCACGATCAACGTCAAGGGCAACGCCGCATTGATCGCAGCCGATGCCGCCACCATCACGTTCAATCCCAGCGGGCTCTATTCGATCACGGTCGATGCCGGCACAAGCGCGACCGGCACACCGCTGTTCAACAACGGCACGATCACCGGTTCGGCCTCCAACACCGGCCAGGGCGGCCCGGCACACCAGATCTACATGGTGACCGCGCCCAAGAACACGCTGATCACGCTGGCGGTTGGCCAGGGCAGCAACCTCGGTTTCGACGTTGCCGGTGCGGCTGACGTTTTCGGCAACTCGATCGTTCTGTCGGCCGGGTATGACATTGCCAATGGAACCGTCAACACGGCGGTCGCGCCCAAGGGAATTGGCGGCGCCAGCATCATAGCGAGCAATTCGAATTTCACGTCGGCGCTGTCGATCGTGGCCAGCAACCTTGGACAGCTTAACAGCGTTGGTGCGGGCAATGCCGTCAATCTCGCTTCGGACCTGTCGGTCAAAGGCCTTAGTGGAGCGGTCATCGGAGCCAACACGGGCACGACATTCACCGCCGCAGGTAATGTGTCCGTTAGTGCGATCGATCCGGGCCCGATCGGTGCAAACGGCGCCTCCACCACGGGCGGCTTTGCCTCGATCCAGGCCAATGGCGGCACCTTCAACCTGAATGGCCCGTCGCTGTTCCTCAGTGCGTCCGCAACCGGCAGTAACAGCAACATCGCTGGGGTGGCGGGCGGCAACGGTTCGGGCGGAAATGCCCAGATTACCGCCAACAACGGTGGCCAAGTCAGGGTCGCCGGACAAGTGACGGTCGAAGCACTGGGCCGTGGGGGTGCCGGCTTGGTTGCGGGCGCGGCCGGCGGTAATGGCAAGGGTGGATTCCCGACCATTTTTGCCGCCGATGGCAATGCCGCCATCAGCTTCAATGGCCCGGTTCTTCTCAATGGCAACGGCTACGGCGGCACAGGCAATTGTCCGACCTGCCTGAACGAAAGCGGCACCGGCACCGGCGGCGGCGCAAGCGTGCGGATCATCCAAGGCCTGGCCGCGGCGGGTGTCGGAAACACGATCACGTTCAACGGATCGGGGCAGGGGCCGGCTGCTCTGATCCTTACGGCCGATGGGCTCGGCGGTAACGCCGTGAATACCAACGGCAACCTCGGCACCGGTGGGGCCGTCAATCTTTCGACCGACAACGCCAGCGTCATCACGATCAACGGAGCGTTCATCGGCAGCGCCTCGGGCTATGGCGGCGGTGAGGACGGGACCAACCTTTCTGGCGGAAAGGGCACTGGCGGCAACGCTCAGGTGAACCTTCAGGCGGGCGGTACGTTGAACGCAAGCGGCCAGTTCAATCTGGCCGCCCAAGGATACGGCGGCTTGGGTGATCCCGATTCGGCCGGAACGGGATCAAGCGGAGGCGCTGCAAACGGCGGATTTGCCTCGATCTCGAGCAATGGCGGCAATGCCACATTCACCGGCCCCGTACAGGTTTCGGCGGACGGTACCGGCGGTTATGCAGGAGACCCGGGAACGACCGGGAAAGGTGGCGCCGGAACTGGCGGCACTGCATCCATCAATGCCGCCATCTCGGGCACCACGGTTGGAACGGTAACGCTCAGGGGCGCAACCGACTTGTCGGCAACCGGTCTGGGTGGGTCCGGCCTTCCGGGTGCGCTCGGCACCGGTGGAACGGCTTCGGTCAGTGCGTCGGGTGGTAGCAGCGTTGCAGTCGACAGCAACTTTACCGCGATCGCCAACGGCCTGGGCGGTTCCAGCCCGGCGGCGGGCACGATTGGTGGCAATGGCAAAGGCGGATCTGCAACCGCGCAGGCAAGTGGTGCGAATTCGAGCATAACATTCAAATCCAACGTTAATTTCGCTGCCGAGGGTTATGGCGGGCGGGGCAACTGCGTAACGGCCTGCACCGCTGAGGCCGGGACCGGCAGTGGTGGCAATGCAGGAGTTTCCCTCCAGACCGGTGGCAGCCTCACCACGCTCGATCCGAGCGCGACCAACATCTTTACGGTCTCGGCCCGCGGTTTTGGCGGCGCTGCTGTGCATACCAACGCCGGCAGCGGCACTGGCGGTTCGGCGTTCGTGACCATCCAGGCGCTCAGCGCACTCAATCTCGGCAGCGCGTTCACCGCCACCGCGCAAGGCACGGGCGGCGCCCAGGAAGGGGCATCGCTGGTCGCCGGTGCCGGCATCGGCGGCAGCGCTGCCGTGAACCTGCAAGGCGGCACGCTGACGGCGAGCCGCGTGTTCACCGTCAGCGCGCAAGGTATCGGCGGCAACGCCGGCACCCGCTCGATTATCGGATCGAGCGGCGGTTCGGGTACCGGCGGCGGGTTCTGCGATGCGATGAACGTCTGTGCCACAGGCGGAGCGTTCATCAGCAGCAACGGAGGTAGCGGCACCTTCAACCAGGGCGTCAATGTCGATGCCAGCGGGTTCGGCGGCAGGGCTCTTGCCCCCGGGACGACCGGCGCGGGCGGCGCAGGCATGGGTGGCTTGGCCCAGGTCCGGATGGGCGCGATGACCATCAACACCCTGAACGCAACGCTGAACTTCAACGGCCAGGGTTCGGTCGTCAGCGCCACCGGTGTTGGCGGTAATGGCTATCCCGGTGGTCTCGGCCAGGGCGGGACCGCGATTGTCACCAATCTCAACGGCACGATCCAGGGCACCGCCCTGACGATCGATGCCAGCGGCACGGGTGGGCAAGGGGCCCCGGGCGGCGCCGGCGGCGCGGGTAGCGGCGGAGCCGCAGACCTGTTTGCCCGAAACAATCCGTTTGGCACATCGACAAACACCTTCGATGCCGTTTCGCTCTACAGTCGAGCGACCGGCGGCGATGGGGGCGCTTCGTTCGACCCCGCGCTTCCAGGTGGAGCCGGCGGTGCCGCCTCGACCGGCGTGGTCGTTGCCACCGCTGATTCAGGCAATGGCAAGTTGACCGTCCGTGGCGTGATCCTGGGCAACGCCGATGCATCCGGCGGAGATGGCGGCAATGGCGCCGACAATGGAACCGGTGCTGGCTCTAATGGCGGAGCAGGCGGAGCGGCGATCGGCGGGTTTTCGCAAATCGGTTCACAAAGCGGCGTGGCAGGCACCGCCTCGGCGGGGACCGCGGCCTTCGGCAGCGTGGTAGGGTCCGCGCAGGCCACCGGCGGACGTGGCGGCGACGGCGGTAACCTCGAGCCTGGCGGTATTTTGGGCAACGGTGGTGCAGGCGGCAACGCCACTGGCGGCGGCACAACGCTGCTGGTGCGCGGAACGCCTGTCACGGTTGCCGGCCAGACCGCGCTGGTGATCGATGCATTTGGCGGCGATGGCGGCAACGGAGCCATCCAGGGCAACGGTGGCAATGCATTGGTCGGGGACAATGGCGTCGATGCCGGCGGCCAGATCGCCGTGCTCGTGACCAATCGCTTCCAGGTGCCGACGCAGCGCGCAACGCTGACCGCAGGTGCGATCATCGGCAGTGCCGCGGCGGTCGGCGGTGCAGGGGCCACTCCGGGCGTTGGCACGATCGGCAATTCGGCGCTCAATTTCACCGCGACCAACAGCGATATCAGCGCCTCGTCGGTCAATCTGCTGGCATCGGCCTCGGCGATCCAGGCCAATGCCGCGCCCAGCGTGACGATGATCACGGGAGGCACGGTCAACATAGGTTCGTTTTACCAGTTCAACAGCGCAGGGCCGATCACAGTCGCCCTCGATACCGCAACGCTGAACACCGGCTTCATCGGCCTGTCCGGCTCAGACTGGATTTTACCGGCAACGCCGCCCGTGCTGGCAGGCACGATCAACTCCACGACGGGCGCGGAATTCAGCAGCGGCAACAACATCGTTACGAACGCCAACATAAACTTCAACTACGCCGTAGAATTCAACGCCATCGGCAATCTGCAATTCGGCAACGTGACGACCGTTGGCGATTTTGTGTCATTCAGCGGCGGCAAGACAACTCTTGGTTCGGTGAATGCCAGCGCCGATACCAACCCCAATGGCGGGAGTGACGGCAGCGTCGATATCGCCGCCGGAAACGCCATCCTGGTCGGCCCGATCCAGGCTGCCGGCTACGTTTCGCTTGATAACACCCGCGGACGTTCGGTTCCGGGCATAGGCGACATCTCTGCTGCCGGGATCACTGCCGGACGTGACGTCCAGGTCTTGTCCAACGGCTCGATCGGCGTGCTTGGTCCGATCGTTGCGGGCACCAGTGTCGATCTGGAATCCGCCGCCAGTGTGACGGTTGGCAACATAACGAGCGGCAACGGTGCCATTTCTGCGCCGCCCATCACCCCGCCGACCGATCCCAGCGGAGGCCTGCCGAACCCACCACCGATCGACAGCTACACGATCTCCATCCAGTCGAACGGTCCGCTCATGGCCGGCAATCTCGTGGCGAAAACCGACATCGGCCTGCTGTCGCAGCAAACAATCGCTGTGGGAACGCTGACTGGCCGCGACATGCAGATCCTGGGCGCGGGCGCGATCTCGGCCGGTGCGATCAACGCAACGGGGCGCGTGCTCATCGCCGATGCGTCGATGGCGCAGCTTGGCTTGTCGGCAACCGACTACGATCCCAATCCCGCCTTTGCCGCATCGCCCGTCCGCAGCAGCGGTTCGATCGCGATCGAGGGCACGGTTCAGGCCGGCCAGTTCTTCCGCGCCGCAACCCAACAGGGGTTCACCAGCGGCGCGATCAGCACCACGAACGGACCGATCCTGATCGACGCTGGGACCGCGATCCAGGTCGGCAACATCGCATCGGCAAACGATGCGATCCTGCACGCAAGCGGCACGATCACAACCGGCACCATCGGTGCAAGCACGCTGCTCGTTCTGGGCGGCGGCACCATGTCGACCCAGGCGATCAACACCCTGGGCGCTGCCATTTTTGCCGATGCAAGCACATACACACTTGGCGTGACCACGGGCGCCTACAACGTCAGCGCCGTGCTTGCCGGAACGCCGCCCAGCAATCTCAAGCCGTTCCGCTCTGCCGGCGCGATCAATATCAACGGTAGCCTCACTGCCGCATTCGTCCGCGCCGCCACCGCGCAGACTTTCTTGTCAGGGGCGATCACCGCGCCTTTGGGAATCATCACCAGCGCAGGTGGCTCGGTCGCAACCGGCAACCTTCTGATCGGAAACGGTTTCACGCTCCAATCCGATGCCAATGTCACTGCCGGCGACGTCGATGTCGGCCTGACCCTGGCAACCACCGATCCAATTCCATCGGGTTTCGCGACCTTCAACGCTGGCGGCAATGTCACTGCAGGCAACGTCGTGACTCGAAACGGCGTATTCCTCATTGCTGGCGGCGCTTCGGCGATCGGGTCCATCAACACGACGGACGTTCTGGGCCTCGTTCACGGCGCCAGCGTGTACGGACCGATCACCGCTACCGGCCGGGTGCTGCTGGCCGATCAAGCGATGGCCGCGCTGGGCGTAACCACCACCGCGCCGTTCTTCTACGATATCAACCTGGTTTTCAACGGCGCGCAGGTCCAGTCAGCGGGCTCGATTACATTGAACGGAGCGGTCAGCGCCGGCTCGTTCGCCGCTACAACCCGGCAGGGCTTTAAGTCGGGTGCGATCACCACCACTGCGAGCACGATCCAGATCAGGGCTGGTACGGCGTTGGTAACCGGGGATCTTTCTGCGCAGGACTATATCGCAACCGGTTCCGACGGTACGACTTCGATCGGGAATATCACGCGTTCGACGTCGGTCGATCTCGTCGGGCTCGGTGCAATGCAGACAGGTTCGATTGCTTCGACCGGCACCATTATGCTCTATACCGTCGGAACCATCCAAACTGGCAACCTTGCGACATCCGCCGATATCTATCTCGACAGTCGTTCAAGCATCGCGACAGGGTCCGAAGTGGCTGGAACGACGCTCGATGTAACCGCAGATGGCGGTTTCACCAGCGCCGCGCTGATTGCGGGCAGCGCACTGAACATCACCAGTGCGGGCATTGTCTCTACCGGCAATCTGACCGGTACCAGCATCACAGCCACTGGCGGAGCCACGTTGACCGCCGGCGACCTGGCATCGACCAGCGGAAGCATCGCACTTTCGTCCAGCGGCAGGATCACGACAGGATCGGCCAGCGCGGCAACGACCCTGTCGCTTACCGCGCCGGGCACGATCACTGCCGGCAACGCCACAACTTTCGCCGGGCTGACCGCCAACGGCAACATTACCATCAGCGGCGGCGATGTGACCGTGCTGGCAGGTAACACGACCACCAGCAGGGCTGTGCTGTCCGTGACCGGAACGGGCGCACTCAACCTCGATACGGCGTTCGGCACCACCAGTGTGACGCTGCGCGCGGGCACCAACTTGCGCACCACCGGAGCCAGCTCAGCGGGTACGGTTACCGAAGTGGCCGGTGGCTCGATCGACACCGGATCGATCAACGCGGGCGGGATCACGATCACTGCCGGAACCACCTTTCAATCGGGCAATCTGCTCTCGAGCAAGGCGCTTGCCATCACCAGTGGCGGCAACCTTGCCACTGGATTCCTGACCGCGAACGGTGGTTCGGCAACGGTTCGATCGGGCGGAACGCTAAGCGCGGGTGTGATCAACGCCACCAATGGCATCGTGGTCAACGCGGCCGGAGCCGCCACTGTTCAGGGCCTGACGTCGTCAGGCGCGATCCAGTTCAATACGGGCAGCACGTTCACCAGCACGGGCAATATAGTGGCCGCCAGCCAGGTCATCGGCGGTGCAACGGGCAACATGACACTGGCCAACGTCACCGCATCGGGCGGCGTGGTCGAATTGGCAAGCAGCCAGGGCAACCTCACCACCGGACGCATCAGCGCCACAACCGACGTGGCGGCGATCGCTGGCGGATCGCTGAGCCTCGGGCAAGTCGCAGGTCGTGATATCGTGTTGCTGGCCGGATCGAATGTGCAAGTCGGCAACGTCACTGCGGGTGCGGTGATCAATGCTGCCGGCCAGATCACCGGTGCAACCGGCCGCGTGCTGATTGCCAATGCGTCGATCGGCAATGCCGGCGGGACGTTCGGCAACTATAACTTCAACGCGGTGTTCAATGCGACGGGCGGCGCGGTGATCCCCAACAATCCGCCGCGCATCGGCGGCACGGTGAATGTGGTTGGTACGGTCAACGCCGGAGTTTTCGACTCGTATTCACAGGGTGCGATGACCGGACAGGTGATCAATGCGTTCGGTTCGCTCGAAGTGGAAAGTGGCGGCCTTGTCACGGTCGGCCAGCGCTGGACGTCGCCGGATCTGAATATTTATTCGAACGATATCGCGATCCAGCCATCGCAAGTGTTGCCGACGATCACGACGACGGCAGGCCTCAGTTCGGGAACGACCGGGGTCGTCACGCTGGCCTCGCTCAATCCGAACGGGGCGTTTGTCGGAGATGGCCTGAATGCCGGCCAGGGCTATGCGCTCAGCAACGCCGAAGTCGGTCTGGTCCAGAGCGGGTCGCTGACCATCGCGGCGGCGGCAGCACCGAATCTCGCCACGACCATGACGATCGGCACACTCTCGCTGACCGGACCGCAAGCCGGCAGCAATGTCGACAACAAGCAAAGCGGTGCGGTCCAGTTCGTGACCGGCAATCCGCAGACGCTGGTCCCGGGCGGAACCATCCGCGTGACCGGCGCAGTCACCGCGAAGGGTTTTCTGTCAACCAACCAGTTGCAGTTCGACACGGGAACATTCGAACTCGACACCACGGGCGGATCGATCGCCGTGACTGACAGCAGCAACGCGATGGCAGGCGGCATTTCGATTTCCGCCGATCGCATTCATGTCGCGGCGGCAAGCATCCTCGACAAATTGCGGGCTGATCCGCTTTACGCCGGGCGGATCACCGATCTGAACACGCCGCCCGCGCAGCCGCCAGCCGGCCCCGTGCTGAGCGCATCGCAACTGTTCTTTGCGCCCACGCAGACGCTCTATATCCAGAACACCGGTACAGCGGCGGTACAAGCCGGGTTCCTCGTGCCGCTGGCCGGCCTGACGATCGAATTGCCATCGACGCAAAGCACCCAGCCTGGCCAGACCGCATCGGCAGTTTCACTGGTCATCAACGGGCAATTTGTCGGCACGCCGTCAACCACCGATACCGCGCAGGGGGCTGGTTCTCCGGCTACGATCACGGGCGCGACCGCGTTCCAGCAGTTCGTCCAGAAAACCAAACTTACGGGGATCACTGCGGACAGCCAGTTCAATGGGTGCCTGATTTCGGCAGGGTCGTGCGCAATGGCAGCGACACCTACGCCCGATCTCTCGACGCAAATCCAGGTGCTCCAGACCCCGGCGCTGCCATCGGCACCGGCGATCGTTGCGGCCGTCCAGCAGGCGTCGTCAGAAGTCACGGCCGATCCGCAGCAGCAGGAAAAGACTGCTGACAAGCCAACCGACGCCGAGCAAAAAGAGGAAAAGGAGGCCAAGGCTTCAGCCAAGGCACCGATCGCTCCGCCTGCACCGATGATCGACACGCGACCGCTCAGCCCGCCGGTTTCGGTGGATGAGCCCGTCGCGGGCGGCGGCAACCCGGCGTTGTTCGGGATCGGCGCTGCTCCAACCCAGACCGAAGGAGGCGACAAGTGATGCGTCCACTCAACAAGCTTCCGCTCGCAATCGGGGTCTCGGCGCTCTCATTGGTTCTCGCCTGCGCTGGCGCCGCCCAGCAGGCCCAGGCGCAAACCATACCGCTTGCATTGCGCAACACGTTCCGCATCGGCACCGGCGGGGTGATCTGCTCGGCGCAGAATACGCCGCTCGATCCGCGGCTTAACAGCATGTTCGATCGCGGCTACCGGCTAAGCTGCCGCGACGCTGCGGGCGCAGTAGGCACGATGGTTGCGGTGCGGCGGGCGATCGACATTGGCGCCTTGCCCACGGCCATGGCCGGGACCGAAATCAACTGCGACGCTGCCGTTACAGCCGAGATTGCCGAACTCGGCACCGTCGATGCGGTTACCTGCCACGACAAACGCGCTGGGCTGGATTACAAGCGCTACGCAACGCGTCGTGAAGGCGTGAGCTACTTCGTCGAAGGCCTGGCAGGGTACGATCCTGCATTGAAGATCGCGATGGCAAGCGTGGTCAACGGGCGGCAGGTCAAGGGTGAAATCCAGGTCGCCAGCACCGAAGTCAGCGATCCGGCGGCGTTTGCGCGAGTCCAGGCGGGGCAACTGGACCGGCTCGACGCGCGCGATGAAGGATATCAGCGCAACAATGGCGGGCGGTATGCCGAATCGAGCCAGTTTTTCGAAAGCCTGGCCGACCGGAGCCGCGAAAGCGGCAGCGGGCTCGCAGAAGCGCTGGCCAATGAAGGCCTTCAGCAGTCCAACCTGGGCAATTTCAACAATGCCGACCGGCTGTTCGATGAAAGCGCCGGGGCGCTTGCGCGCAGCGACGGTGTCAGCCAGCGGCTGCTGCGCAATTACCGCGCAATCAACCTGCTTAACCAGAAGCGGCCTGCCGAAGCGATCAAGTCGCTGGCCACGCCGGTGGTACCGATTGCCGAACAATTCGACGATAGCGAACTGCGCAGCGGGCTTATCAACTTGCCACTGTCGGACCAGATCAACCGCGAAAACCTCAGCCTTCAGCGGCTTGGCGGGATCGATCCTGGCCTGACGGTGATCGAGCGCGCAACGATCCTGGACGCACAGGCCGAAGAACTGGCCGGCGTGGCCGAGCGTTTGCGTGGCAATTTTTCACAAGCCGGAACCAAGTTCCGCGATGCGCTCAAGCAGATCGACAGCGTGCGCAGCGGCCGGGTGGTTTCGGCCGCCTGGCTCCGATCGGAAATCGAAATTGAACAGGCGCTTCTGTTCGAAGCTTCGGGAGACAAAGGTAGCGCGGTCGCCGCGTTCGATCGTGCCATCACCACGCTTGCCAACAGCTTTCCGCAATCGCCGGCACTGCTAGGTGCAAAAGCGCGCAAGGCCGGTTTTCTGGCTCGCACCGGCGATGCTTCGGGTGCGCAAGGCCTGTTCGCCGAGGTCGTAACCGCAAGTTCGGATGTGCAGGACAGCGGCAACGCGTTGCGTGATTTGCTGTCGCCATACTTCGCTCTGCTGGCTACGCAGCAGTCGAATGAATCCGCGGTCTCGATGTTCACCGCGTCGCAGGTTCTCCAGCGGCCGGGCGTCGCGCAGACGCAGGCGGTGCTGGCGCGGCAGTTGTCGGCAGGCAACGACGAGGCGGCATCGCTGTTCCGCCTGTCGGTTGCGCGCGGGCGGCAGATCGTGCGCGCGCAGACGGAAATCGCCAGGCTTGGCGCCATTGCGACGCCGACCGAGCAGGACATCCAGAACCTCAATGCCGCCAAGGAATCGCTGGCCTCGCTCGAACGTGACCAGACCGGGCTGATCAGCAAGCTCGGCGCCTTCCCGCGCTACAACGTGCTGGCGCCGCAGCGGGTGGAGATCAGCGACCTGCAGGGCACGCTGCGTGATGGTGAAGCTTACTACAAGCTGATGGTCGTCGGCGATGATCTCTACGGCCTGTTCACTACTCCCAAGTCGGCGCTGGGCTTCAAGGTCCCGATCACGCGCCAGCAATTGTCGGTTGAGGTCCAGGCCATCCGCGACAGCGTGGTCAAGATCGAGGATGGCCGCCAGGTCAACTACCCGTTCGATGTGGAGCGCAGCCGCACGCTCTATCACAAACTGTTCGATCCGATCGACGCGCAGATCGCCAATGTGCACCACCTGATCTTCGAACCCGATGGCGCCATGCTGCAATTGCCGCCGTCGGTGCTGGTGTCGACCGACCGTGGCCTGCCCGAATACCGCGCGCGCGTCGCCAAGCCTGATGGCGATGCGTTCGATTTCCGCGGTATCGACTGGCTGGGCCGCAATCGCGAAATGTCGATCGCGGTCAGCCCGCGTGGTTTCCTCGATATCCGCAAGCTCGGCCGTTCGCAGGCACCCAAGAATTACCTCGGGATTGGTCACAATGCCATTCCGGCGATCCGGCCGGTTACGGCAGTGGCCGACGAATGCGATTGGCCGCTGGGCGTGTGGCAACATCCGATTTCGCCCGATGAGCTGTACTTTGCCAAGGCACAGCTCGATCCGCTCAACGGCAATGTGGTCACCGATCAGCCGTTCAGTGATACCGAACTGCTGGCCCGCACCGATCTCGACCAGTTCCGCATCATCCACTTCGCCACGCACGGCCTGGTTTCGGCGCCGCGTCCCGATTGCCCGGCCCGCCCCGCTTTGGTCACCAGCTTTGGCGACAAGACCTCGGACGGCTTGCTGACTTTCAAGGAAATCTTTGACCTTCACCTCAACGCCGATCTCGTGATCCTTTCGGCTTGCGACACGGCAGGCAAGGCAGACGTTGCGGCCAGCCGCGAAGCTGGGGTTACCACGGGTGGTAACTATGCGCTCGACGGCCTCGTTCGGGCTTTCGTCGGGGCAGGCGCGCGTTCGGTCATTGCCAGCCACTGGCCGGTGCCAGACGACTTCAACGCCACCAAGCGCCTGATCGGTGGCGTGATCGGCGCAACAGCCGGCGAACCGCTTGCCGAGTCGCTGGCGCAGGCACAAGTCAAGCTGATGGATGATGTGAACACGTCTCACCCGTTCTACTGGGCGGCATTCATCATCCTGGGTGATGGTGCCAAGCCGCTGGTTGGCGGGACGGACCCTGTTCCGGCCGCGCCGACCAAGGTTGCCGTGGCAAGCAATCCGGCCAAGGCGTCGAAATGATCGAGTTTCCGACGATCGAGCGATAAATTCGGTGCTGTTTGTGGTCAAAATGGCCTACATTCGCGCCAGGCTGGCGGATTGCAAAGGCGGGATCAACCTGATCAGCCCGCGCTTCTTCGCGATGCCTGACCTGAAATTTGAAGCACGACGAAGACCATACTCCGGGTTTTGAACGAAAGTTTCAGGACCAGATACCAAAAGACAACCGAACCCCAAGACGTCGCAAGCATTTGGCTTATGCCTTGATTCGCAGACCATGGGGGTTCCATGTCCAAGAATGCCGCGCTGCGTCGTTTTCGTGCCCGCCAGAATGGCGCGACCATCCTGTCTCGAGTGCGCCTTTTCGCGTCAATCGGGCTCATGCTTGCTGCCGGTATCACGGCACAGCCGGCCTTCGCCGACACGCTGCCCAGCGGCGCATCGATTGCCGCCGGTAGCGCCCAGGTCGATGCTGGCTCCAGCAGCGTAACGGTCAACCAGTCGAGCGCCCGCGCGGTTATCAACTGGACCGGGTTTTCGGTCGGCGCCGGCAACAACGTGGTGTTCAACCAGCCCGACGCGCAATCGGCCACGCTCAATCGGGTGACCGGCAGCGCCAGTTCGACGATCGCCGGGCAGATCAGTTCGAACGGTGCGGTCTACCTCGTCAATACCAACGGCATTGCCATCACGCCAAGCGGCGCGGTCGACACGCGCGGCGGCTTCGTGGCTTCGACGCTCGATATCGCCGATGGTGATTTCATGTCCGGCAACCTTGCGTTCACTGGCAACGGGGCGTCGGCCGGCGTCGCCAACGCGGGCACGATCCGTGCTGGAGAGAATGCTTTTGTCGCGCTGCTTGGCGGCGCGGTGTCCAACAGCGGCACGATCGCGGTCCCGCTGGGCAAGGTCGGTTTGGGCTCGGGCGAGCGGATTGCGCTCGACCTTAACGGCGGCAATTTTCTCCAGGTGTCGGTGCCGACTGCGCTGATCACCGGCAGCGGTGCGCTGATCGACAGCAGCGGGACCATCACCGCAAGCGGTGGCACAGTCCGGTTGTTGGCGGCAACGGTCAAGGACGCGGTGCGCAATGTCATCAACATGACGGGCGCCATCAGTGCCGACAGCGCGGTGGCTGACGGAGGCACGATCAAGCTGCTGGGCGGCGATGGCGGGCTGGTCACGGTCAGCGGCACGCTTACTGCGCGGGGCGGCGGGCCAGTGGCCAACGGCGGTCTTGTCGAGACTTCGGGACAAGCGGTCGATCTCAACGGCATCCGCGTCGATACCACGGCGGCCAATGGCAAGACCGGACAATGGGTGATCGACCCCAGCCAGGCGGCGCACGATTTCACGATCGCGCCAACCGGGGGCGATATTTCGGGCGCCGATCTCAGCGCCAATCTTCAGACCAATGCCGTCTTCATCAACAGCAACGATGGCATCGCGGGATCGAGCGGCGATATCAATTTCAACGACACCGTAAGCTGGACCAGCGGCAATTCGCTGTTCGTGAGCGCCACGCACAGCATCAATTTCAGCCAGACCCTGACCGCCACCAACGGCGCCTTCATCGAACTGAAGGCAGACCAGACCGGTTCGGGCAGCGGAACGGTCAGCTTCAGCAACAGCGCAAAGGTGCTGACGAATGGCAGCATAATCAACATCTTCTACAACCCGACCAGCTACACCACGCCAACCGATTTCAGCGGCGATGTCCTGACGACCAGCGGGTCGGTCCTGTTCCCCTACATGCTGGTCAACAACGTCAATGATCTTCAGGCAATAAACACTAATCTTTCAGGGTATTACGCGCAGAACATCACAATCGACGCGAGCTCCACTGCCGGATGGAACAGCGGCGCCGGATTCCAGCAGCTGGGCACCGATGTGAACGGCAACGCGCTCAACAACAACGCGGGCTATACCGGGGTCTATTACAGCCAGGGCCTTGCGATCACCGGGCTGACGATCAACCGACCCAATACCACCAACGTCGGGCTGTTCGGCTTTTCGTCGGGCACGATCCGCGCCGATCTGACCGGAGCCAGCATCACGGGCGGCTCGAACACCGGCGGCGTTGCCGGGACTTTGTCGACCGCGCAGAACGGGGTGTGCCTGATCTGTGGCACCAACGCGGTCAATGCCTCGAATTTCACCGGGTCGGTGTCGGGGATCAACAATGTCGGCGGATTGGTCGGCACTTCGACCGGCAACATCAACGGCGGCACCGTCAGCAACAGCACGATCACCGGTCGCGTGGCAACTGACGGATCGGGCGGCAATGGGGTGGGCGGCATCCTTGGCACGCAGACGGCGGGCACGGTCCAGAACACGGTTACGGTCAACGATGTGGCGGTCGTCGGCGCGCCCAATGTCGGCGGCGTGGTCGGCGCGCTGGGCGCGGGCACGATCCACAACGCCGTCACCGGGGCCACCGTGACGGGCACCAACGGCACTGGTGGCGCGGTGGGATCGGCGTTCGGGGGCACGATCACGGCGTCGACGGCGACGGGAGTCGTCAACGGCCAGGGCAATGCCGGCGGCTTCATCGGGGTAATCGCCGGTGCGGCCACGATCGACGGGTCATTCGGCTTCTCGGTCACGAACGCCACGGGCTACGCCGTGGGCGGCTTTGTCGGTGCGATGAACGGTGGCGGCACGATCACCAATTCGGCCGCCGGCGGCAACGTGACCGGCTATGCCTTTGTCGGCGGTTTTGCAGGGGCGATCAACCCCGATGCGGTGATTGGCATCGGCGGTTCGATCACCGGGTCCTTGGTCAGCGGCGGCACGATTACTGCCACGTCAACCGATGCGAATGTCGACAACCCGGTCGGTGGGTTTGCCGGCTTTGCCGGTGGGGCAGCGCTCAGCAACGACACGGTCATCAGCACCACCAATGGCATTGTCAGGGTCAATGGCTTCAACGATGTCGGCGGCTTTATCGGGCTCGCCAATCAGGGCAGCGCGCTCACCAGCGTGACGAGCGATGCGACGGTCAGCGCTACCAACAACAACGTCGGTGGCATTGCCGGCGCGCTGATCGATGGGTCTACGCTCGACCTAGGCACCGCAACGGGATCGGTCAGTTCTCCCAACGGCGTCACGATTGGCGGGCTGGTCGGGTATTTGACCGGCACCGTCAGCCATGGGACCGCGACCGGTGCGGTCACCGGGCTCGGTTTCGTCGGTGGCCTCGTCGGCAATATCAACGGCGGCGGAACAGTATCGAATTCGCTGGCGGGTGGCGTGGTGACCGGGAGCGATCCTGTCAACAGCGACAAGATCGGCGGGCTGGTCGGCCATTCGCAGGACGGCACAATCAGCGAGTCCATCACGACCGCTTCAAGCCGGGTATCGGGCGGCACCAACATCGGCGGCATCATCGGGCAAGCCGAAAGCGGGACGGCGCTCAACGGCGTTGTCAGCAACTCGATCGTCATTGGCCAGGGCAGCGTAGGCGGGATTGCGGGCCAACTCCTCCGTGGCTCGACGATTGGTGGCGGCACCGCCAATGGATCTGTCACCGGGACCGGGATCGCCGTCGGCGGCGCGGTGGGCTATATCGCGGGTGGTTCGATCACGAATACGGTGTCCTTCGCCCCGGTCAGCGGCTTGGCTTATGTTGGCGGGCTGGTCGGCAACATCAACGGCGGTACGGTTTCGAATTCATCGACGGGCGGCACCGCCACCGTTACCGGCAACGATCTGGAAAACAGCTACTGGATCGGCGGGCTGGTCGGCAATGCCTCTGCCGCAACGATTGTCGACAGTTCGGCCAGTGGCGCCGTAAGGGGCAACGCGCAGATCGGCGGACTGGTAGGCTACCTCAACACCGACAGCTCGATTTCGGGATCGGGCGCGACCGGCAGCGTGACCGGGACCGGCTCCACCAACGCCAATTTCGACATCGGCGGGCTGGTCGGTTTCAGCGCGGGCAGCATCAGCCAATCGACCGCCAGCGGCGAGGTGCGCGGATTCCTTTATGTTGGCGGGCTGGTCGGGTGGCTCGATGATGCGGGCACGATCTTCGGATCGCGCGCCGACGGCACGGTCACCGGCGTGGCAGTGCCCGGGGCGACCGGCATTGCCACCACCGGCACCAACAGCGGCCGCCCGTTCCAGTTCGATCATACTTATGACATCGGCGGGCTGGTCGGCCTGGCCCGCGGATATATCGACGCGGGCGATCAAAGCGGTTCGGTCAGCGCCGGCGCCGACAGTGAAAACGTCGGCGGGCTGGCGGGTGAGGCCGCGCACCTGATCACGCGGTCGCAATCGCGCGCCGCCTCGGTCATCGGAGGCTTATCGGTCGGCGGGCTGGTCGGAACGGTCGACAACGTCACGATCGACGGCAGCACCGCGCGGGCGATGGTTAGCGGCAACACCAATGTCGGGGGGTTGGTCGGCACGTCCGATGGCACGATCAGCAATTCCAACGCCAGCGGCGCAGTTTCGGGATCGAACTCGGTCGGCGGATTGCTGGGATCGGGGACCAATGGGTCCCTGGTGACCCGATCGGTTGCGACGGGCAATGTCACGCTCGGCGTGGGCACGGGTGCCGGCGGGTTGGTCGGTTACGATTATGGCACGATCTCGCTTTCATACGCCACGGGCAACGTCTTCGGTGGCAGCGGATCGAACAGCCTGGGCGGATTGGTGGGTGTGCTCAACGGCGCGCAGGGCGCTGGAACAGCCAGTGACGTCTATGCGACCGGCGCAGTGACGGGGCAGAACATCGTCGGTGGGCTCGTTGGCGGCAACACCGGGTCGATCAACCGGACGTACGCAGTGGGCGCGGTCAGCGGCTCGACACGAGTCGGCGGGATCGTCGGGTGGAACCTGGGCTCGACCTCGTCGGTCACCAATTCCTATTGGGACACGCTCACCACCGCCTCGCCCGCCGGCTTTGGCCAGAACGACGGCACGTTCATCGGCGCCGGCCGCACGACTGCGCAGATGCAGGACCTCAACACCTTCCGGACAAACTACGGCGGGTTCGATTTCTCAAACGTGTGGGCGCCGCCGAACCAGTCCGGGCAGGGCGGGGACGCGACCGCGCATTACCCTGAACTTTACGCGCTTTCGCGCGTGCTGTGGATCAGGCCCGACGATGCGTCACGTGTTTATGGCAATGCCAATCCAGCGCTCACGTTCAGCGTGTTCGGTAGCCAAAACGGCGGTGTGCTGAATTCGTCACCGCAGTTGAGCAGCGTCGCCAATGCGACATCCGGCGTGGGCAGCTACGCCGTCACCCAGACCGGCGCGACCTCCAACTATCGGGTGGTTCTGTCGAATGGCACGCTGACCGTTACCCCGCGCCCGCTGACCTTGACGCCCGACGCCTTGTCGCGGCTTTACGGCGGGTCGAATCCGGCGAACGACACCGCAAGTGCGGCGGTGGCAACCGCCAACAGCGGGCTCGTCAATGGCGATAGCGTCGCAACGGTCAGCGTGGCCGGCCCGGCGATCGCTACCAGCGGCGTGGGTCAATACGCGCTATCGGGCTCGAACGCGGTATTCAGCCAGGGGTCGGCGAGCAATTATACGATCACGTACAATACCAACGCGACCGGCCTGACGATCAACCCGGCTCCCTTGCTGGTGACTTACACCGCCAACGCCGCCAGTCGGCTTTATGGCCAATCCAATCCACCGCTTACCGGAAGCGTTGCCGCATCGGGCCTCCTCAACAACGAAACGCTCAATGGCGTGACCAGCGGCACCGCGACGTTCACCTCCACCGCGACGGCCACGTCGAACGTCGGCCAATATGCGATCCTGGGATCGGGCCTGTCACCGTCCAGTTCGAACTACAGCTTCAGCTTCGCCCAGGCGCCGGGCAACGCAACCGGGCTGACGATCACGCCTGCGCAACTCTCCACCGTGGTCACCGCGTCGCTGGTCGGGTCTGCATCCAAGACTTACGATGGCACCCGGATCGCCACGCTGACCCCGGCCAACTTCCTGCTCGCCGGGTTCGCCAGCGGTGAAGGGGCGACAGTGACCCGCACCACGGGCGCTTACGCCACCGCCAACGCCGGCAATGGAATCCTCGTCACGGCCACGCTCGCGGCGGGTGACTACCAGGCCAGCAGCGGCACCAACCTTGGCAATTACCTCCTGCCCACCAGGGCGGCGGGCACGATCGGCACGATCCTGCCGGCATCGCTGAGCATCACGTATCTCGCCAACACCATTCGCCGGAGTTACGGCCAGAGCAACCCGCTGCTGAGTGGAACAGCCATCGCTTCGGGGCTGGTCGGCGGTGATTCACTTGCCACCGTGACCACCGGCAGCGCCACTTTCAGCTCCAGCGCATCGCGAACCAGCAATGTCGGCACTTATGCCATCACCGGTTCGGGCCTGGCTGGCAACAACAGCAATTACACCTACATTTTCGTTCAGGCGCCTGCGAATTTCTCGTCGCTGAGCGTCACCCCGGCGTCGTTGATCGTCTACTACACCGCCAACCCGGTCACGACGCGGGCCGGACAGGCGGCGGGTCCGCTCACCGGGTCACAACTGGCGATCGGACTGGTCAATGGCGACACACTGGCTTCGGTAACTACGGGCACGGCCATGTACACGTCGTCGGCAAGCACATCGAGCGGAGCCGGCCTCTATGCAATCAACGGTTCGGGCCTGGTGGCGGCCAATGCCAATTATGCAATCCGTTTCCTGCAATCGCCGATGAACAGCTTTGCCTACAGCGTGTTGCCGGCCTTGCGGACGCGATCCTTGCCGTTTTGAGCATGCTCGGATCGAATCTGGTTGCGGGCAGGCTTGGCCGAGCACTGGCCATGGTGGCGGCGCCTGCGGCATTCATCATGACGGCCGCACCCGATAGCCGCGCCCAGACCGCCGCACCGATCACGGTGGTTCCGCCCAACATCGCTCCGGCCCCAGCAACGTCTGTCCCGCCCGAATTCCCGACTGGCGGGGCGCTTGAGGCGCCGCCTGGCAGCGGCGGCCTTGCGTTTGTCCCGTCGACCATCGTTGTCGAAGGCGGGTTTCCCGAATTGGCCGGACAAACCGCGGCGATCGTTGGCCCGCTTGAAGGGCGGCGGGATACGCTCACGCAAATCTACGCCGCCGCCTCGGAAATCGAGGCGGCTTACGCCCGCGCCGGCTATGTGCTTGCGCGGGTCAGTGTCCCGCCGCAGGACTTGCGCGACGGGGGCCCGGTGCGGTTCGCGGTCCTTGACGGGTTTGTCGAGCGGATCGATGTGTCGCACCTGCCGCAGCGCATCCAGCGGCCCTTGATGGCGCGCCTCGGGCATCTGGTCAGTTTGCGGCACGTCCGCCTTGGCACGATCGAGCAGGCGTTGGCGCTGGCAGGGGATCTTCCCGGCGTAACCTTGCGTTCAACGCTTTCGCGCGGCGAGCAGCGCGGCGGGACGGTGCTCGAAATCGATGGCCGCCAAGCCTTGCTGAGTGGTGCGATCGGTGCGGAAAACGCCTTCGATCGGTCGTTGCAGACTTACGGGATCACTGCGCAAATGTCGCTGAACTCGGCGTTCGGGCGGGGCGAACAGATCTATGCACTGGCGGTGTCGGGCTACGATCTGTCGCGGTTTCTGGCCAGCGAAGCGCGCGTGCGCGTGCTCGGCGGCGGGGCCATCGTGCCGTTCGCGCGCGGGCGGCTGACGCTGAACCCGGAAGCAACGTACGCGCGGACGATGCCCGCGCCGGCGGCCGGGGCGCCGCGCACCATCGGCACGTTGCGGCGCCTGTCGCTCAGGTCCGAATATGTCCTGGAACGGCGGAGGACCGGGAAAGCCGCACTGTCGCTGGCGATCGAGCAGATCGACGAACGCAACACCTTGCCCGATTTCGGCGTGGACTTGGCCCGCGATCGCTACGCCGTGGTCCGGTTTGGCGCGGCGATTTCACGCGATCGTCTGGGCATTTCCAGCGTCTCGGCCACCCTGCAATTGAGCCAGGGGTTGGGCAATCTGGCGGCAATCAGCCATGGCGAAGCGCTGGCTACGGGGGTTCCCTTCACCCGCCAGGGTTCGGGTACGGCATTTACTCATGTGAACGCCAGCGCACGTGGGGATTTCGCAGTGGCACACTCGCTCGACCTTGCGCTGACGGCAACCGGGCAAGCAAGTTTCGGCCAGGCGCAATTCCGTGCCGAGCAGTTTTCGCTTGAGGGCAATGACGGGCTGTCGGCGTACGTGGGTGGTATCACGTCGGTCGATGAAGGGCTGGTGGTGCGCGCCCAGCTCAATGCCAATGTCAGGCAATCCGTGCTGGGCAGCGGTTCTGCCATCGCCCCTTATGTTTTTGTTTCCGCAGGGTTTGGCCGACTCACCGCGCCAACAGGGCCAGAACGCGCACGATTTTCTGCGGCAAATGCGGGGCTGGGCGTAAAGATCGTGCCGGGCGCCCGGCTTCCGCTCATCGCGCTGGAATACGCACACGGTTTCAGCAGCTATACCCGGCTCGATCGCGTCGACCGGATCAACGCGTCGATCAGCCTGCGTTTTTGATTGCGCTTCTGATTCCCGGCTACTTTATTTCCAGGCCTGCGGAAAAAAATGGCTCCCCGAGTTGGATTCGAACCAACGACCAAGTGATTAACAGTCACCTACTCTACCGCTGAGCTATCAGGGAGCAGCCCAGTCTCCCAGGCAGGTGGCGCGTATACCATCGCGTCGTGGTTTGGCAAGTGGCTAAGCCCACGTCCCTACGGTGAATTTGCAAAGGCCTTGCAACGGCACCGCAACGCACCTGCTGGCTTGCTCGTCACACCTGGAACTGTTCGGTCACGATCCGTTCGTCGAGGCTGTGCCCGGGGTCGAACAGCAGCGTCAGGCGATGGTCGGTGGCGACGCTGACCGACACTTCGCGCACGTCGCGAAACTCCTTCTGGTCGGCCACCACCGCGACCGGCCGCTTGACCGCTTCGAGCACGCGGAAGGTGATTTTCGAGGTATCGGGCAAGATCGCACCGCGCCAGCGGCGGGGGCGAAACGGACTGATCGGGGTCAGCGCCAGCAGCGCCGAACCTAGCGGCAGGATCGGGCCATTGGCCGAGAGGTTGTAGGCGGTCGATCCGGCGGGGGTTGCCACCAGCACCCCGTCGCACGACAATTCGGCGATACGCACCTTGGTGTTGACCGTCACTTCCAGCTTGGCGGTCTGGCGGGTTTCGCGCAGCAGCGACACTTCGTTGATCGCGCAGAAATTGCGCACTTCGCCCAGGTTGTTGATCGCGCGCATCGCCAGCGGCGCTACCGCGATGGTCCTGGCCCGGCCGATGCGTTCGGCCAGCGAGCGGCTGCTGCGCGCCTTGTTCATCAGGAAGCCCACGGTGCCCAGGTTGATGCCGTAAGCCGGGATCACCCGCCCATCATCAAGCATCTGGTGGAGCGTTTGCAGCATGAAGCCATCGCCACCCACCACCACCACGATTTCGGCTTCGGCCAGATCGACGAACTGGTTTGCCTTACGCAGATCGGCGGCGAAATCTTCGGCACGGTCGGTCGGCGAGACCAGCAGGGCCAGACGCGCGGGTTTCGGCATGAGTCGCGTATCCTCCCCGCGGCCGCAACAGTTCCGGGCCGGGTTGGCGCACTGATATGGGGCGGACGGGCGGTTTGCAATGTCAAAGCGCGGGCGGGCGAAAGCGTGAGAGTGGTGCGGGTTGCGAACGGTTTGGCAACAGCTTGTCTGCAATAGGCAATCGCAATGGACACCGCCCCACCTATGCCAGACATCCTGACCGGGCTCGACAGCGCGCAGTCCGCGCGGGCGTGGCTCGATGCGAAGGGTGCGCCGGTGCAGGCGATGCTGATCGGGTTGCACCGCTTTCAGTCGGTGAACCTCGCGTATGGCGTGGCGGCGGGCGATCGCTTGCTGGCCTTGGCGGGCAAGATGATCCGTGACTTCGCGCTGGCCCACAACGAAGGCGCCGGGGATGAGGGGCCGCTGGTGGCGCGGATGGGCGGGGGCGTGTTCCTGGTCGCGTCGCGCACCCCGGCGAGCCGGCAGCGCTGGCAATGGCTGGCCGAGACCTTGGCCGCCACGCTAGCACGGCCGCTGGGATCGAGCGCCGGCGATGTCCGGTTGCGCCCGCGGGTTGCCTTGTTGCGCGGGCTGCCGGGCGAGGGGGCTTCTGTGCTGCTCGATCGTCTCGATCAGGCCTTATCCACGCTCGAAGCACGGCCGGGCCAGCGGTTGATCTGGGCGGATGGTTCGCACCGGGCGAG
>NZ_JANXWG010000032.1 GCF_025351285.1 Novosphingobium sp. | reverse complement strand
GTGCCCATCGCTATTCGCCCTTCAACGCGCGCATGGTGGTGCCGACGCGGTCCTTGATGAACGACAGAGTGGCCGAATAGCCGACCGCGTTTTCGGCAAAGGCGGTCTGTTCGGTGGCCATCTCGACGGTGTTGCCGTCGAGCGACGGCATGACCGGGGCGCGGAAGCGCGTGGCGCCGGCGATCGCCTGGCCCATGCTGTTGCCAGCGGTGCTGGCCTTCAGCGCGGCGGCGAAATCGATGTCGCGCGCCTTGTAGCCGGGGGTAGCCGCATTGGCGATGTTCGAGGACAGCAACCCCATGCGCAGCCCCCGCAATTCGAGCGCGGCGCCGTGGATGCCGAACAGGGTTTCGCTCATGCCTTGCCTCGCAGGTCAGCGACGCAATGGTTCGCGTCGCCTTCGGTTCAGCAAAGGCCGTGCCAAAAGCGGCAACCGCGCGGAATTGCGTGAAACGCGATGGGCGTTACCGCGGCGGCACCCGGCAAGGGCATGCGGCAGGGCGGCAAAGCGCTGCCGCATGCGGCAAGATCACTCCGCCCCTTAACGCATTCATATCCTTGCCGTTCTGGGCGATGATCGATGTGATCGTGGAGATTGCGCGCCCTCATGCTGCTGGATTCCCTGCTCAACGAACCCTCGGCGCTGATCGTGGTGGGGGGCACCCTGCTTGGCACGGCGCTACGCTGCGGCCCCAGCGAGTTGCGCGTGACGTTGGCGGCGCTGATCGGCGTGGTCAGCCGCCGCTTTTCGGCGACGCTTGCCCGCGCCGATCTTGCCGCGCAAGTCAACGAAATCCGCCGTGACGGGCTGCTGCGCGCCAACCCGCGCCGGTCAGGCGATGCCGAGTTCGATGACGCCACCGACGCGCTGATTTCGCGCCGTTCGGTGCCCGCGCTGATCGAACGCCACGAAGCGCACAAGGCGCGCCGCACCGCGCAGGCCGACATCGCAGTGGGCACGCTGGCGCAAGCCGCCGAACTGGCGCCGGTGTTCGGACTGGCCGGCACGCTGATATCGCTCAGCCAGTTGCCTGCGGGCGGCATCGCGCGCGGCGCGCTGACCGGCACGATCTCGATGGCGGTGCTGACCACGCTTTACGGCTTGCTGCTCGCCAACTTGCTGTTCGCCCCGCTGGCGCGGCTGGTCGAGCGCGTTGCCGCCGAGGAAGAAGCGCAGCGCCAGGATCTGGTCGACTGGCTGACCGCGCAAATCGAACCGATCTGCCGCCCGGGTTCGGGCCCGTTGATCACGCAACCAGCGGCCCGCCAGCCGTCGCTGGTGCCCGACATGGCGGCATGACCCGCGCGCTTGCCAACGCGGCTGGAGCCAAAGGGCCGGGCGAACGGCGGCGTTCCGGGCGCGTCACGTCGGGGCTTGGCACCGGCTGGCGCACCGTACTCACCGATTTGTCGCTGATCCTGTTCATGGTGACCGCCTCGGTGTTGCCAGAACAGCCAACCGCGAATGCTTCGGAGGCCGCCAAGCCCGCATCCAGCGCGCCGTTGCCACCCGGCGAACGTTCGCAACCAGTGGCCGTGTGGCGGCCGGGGCCGGGCGCGCCGTCGCTTGTGCAATGGCTGGCGAGTGCCGATGGCCGCGCGTTGCTCAGCTTGCGCGTTACCTACCGCAAGGATCACGCCTCCGCGGTGGCACGCGCAGCTTCATTGGCCACCGCCGCTGGCGATCGGTCGCTGCGTGTTCTGGTCGAACCGGGGCCGGGCGATACCGTAGAGGCGACGTTGGCATACGATGCGCCAACCGAACCCAGCGCAATGGCACGCAGCTTGCAAGATCGGCACTGACGTTCCTGTCGCTGCAAAGGCTGGCTTTCCATGTTCCGACCGTTTTCGATCGCGCTCACCACCGCCGTGGCGGCGTATTTGTATCCGCTCGCGCCGCTTCACGCGCAGGCGGGTGGCTTCATCGACCCGGCGGCGATCGAGGCTGAAGTGGCGCGCTTTACCGGTGCGGGCATGGGCCAGCCGGGCGGCGCAGCGCTGCCGATCGATCGGCGGTTGCGGCTGGCGCGGTGTGCGGCGCCGTTGGCATTGTCGTGGCGCGGGCAAAGCCAGTTACAGGGGCAGGACATGGTGGTGGTGCAGTGCCCGGGCGGGTGGCGATTGTTCGTGGCGCTTTCGGCCGGTGGCCAATCGGCGGTGGCCGCGCCGGTCATTGGCCCCCCAGTAATTGGCAAGGGCGATGCGGTGACGATCGTGGTGCGGGGCGATGGCTATTCGGTGTCGCAAGGCGGCGAGGCGCTCGAACCCGGCGCGCCGGGGGCCTGGATCCGCGTGCGTGCGGGCGAGAAAAGCCCGGGCGACCGCAACGAGGCGCTGCGCGCGAGGGTGGTGCGGCCGGGCCTGGTCGAAATGACCGACGAATAAGCAGGCGCGTTCGGCAAAATTTTTCCGAGAAGGGCAAGTCGGCCCCTTAAACCCGGCAAGCCCTCGCCGTCCTGAGCCTTGAGTAAGTCATCAGGCTATTGGCAAGGAGCGGGCATCATGCCTCCCATCGAATTCGGCCAAAGACCGCCGGGGGCCACCAGGCCGGTCGGTGCGATACGCACCAACGCCGCGAAACCATCGACCGCAGTGGCCAGTGCTGCTGCACCGACCGCAGCGACCGCGCCCGCCAGCGCATTGGCCAGCGCATTGGCCAGCACACCCGCCGCTGCGGTGCAGACCAGCCCGGCGCTCGATCCGGGCAAGCCCCCGATCGACGAGAACCGTGTTTCGGTGATCCGCAACGCGATCCAGAAGGGCACTTATCCGCTGCTGCCGACCAAAGTCGCCGATGCGATGATCGCGGCCGGCCTGATGCTGAGCACCAAGCCATGAACGCTGCCGCAGCAACACCCGATGTCATGCAGATCGTGCGGCAGATGCTGGCCGTGCTGCAGGACGAACGGCGCGCGCTTGCCGGGCTCGATTTGTCGGGCATCGTCGATTGCGCCATGCGCAAAGGCCATTTGTGCGAAGTGCTGGCCGATGCGGATACGGCCGCGATCGATGCACCGCTGAAGGACCTGCTGGCCAGCGCTGCGCGGCTGAATGACGGAAATGCGCGGTTGCGCAACCTGATCGCGGGCAAAGTCAGCACGCGGTTGACCGCGCTTACGGGCCGTTCGTCGCTTTATCGCGTGGGTGGTGGCAACGCCATGCGCGGACGGATGGCGCATCGCTGACGCCAATTGGCACGCGCCTTGCTGAACCCGGATGAGGCCGCCTGACGCGGTGCCAGGGGAAGCAAGCCTGTGAGTTCCAGTCCATCGCTCGATCCGGCCGGCGCATCTGCTGCCTCTACACCCGACCGCGTCCGCGCAGCGATCTCGAACGCCGCTGCGCAAACCGGCAACAGCTTCGACTTCCTGCTGGCGCAGGCGCGCATCGAATCGCGCCTCAACCCCACCGCGCACGCCGGCACCTCGACCGCGCGCGGGCTTTATCAGTTCACCGAAGGCTCGTGGCTCAAGACGCTGGAGCGCCACGGCGGCGATCATGGCCTTGGCGAGGCGCAAGCCGCGATCCTCAGCGGCGCCGCGCGCAATCCCGCACAGCGCGCCGCGATCCTGGCCATGCGCAACGATCCCACCGCATCTTCGCTGATGGCTGGCGAATTGGCCAACGACAACCGCGCCACGCTCACCGCGCACCTGGGCCGTACGCCCGACGGCGCCGAATTGTACCTCGCGCATTTCCTCGGGGCCGATGGTGCCAACCGCTTCCTCGATACGCTTGCCGCCACCCCGCAAGCCAGCGCCGCGGCGCTGCTGCCGCAAGCGGCGGGTGCGAACCGTGCGATCTTTTACGATCCCTCGGGCGCGCCGCGCTCGGTCGCGGCGGTGATGCAGACGATCCGCGCACGCTTCGATGGCGCGATGACTGCGGGCGGTGCCGATAGCAGCGTCATGGACTACGGCCTCAGCAGCTTTGGCGACGATACGTTTCCTGTGCTCCCTCCGCTGGGTGGAGCCGGATTCCCCGGTGCGGGTGCGCTCGATCCGTTCGATGCTGCCGCAATCTCGGCGAGCGCCGCCGCTGCGCCCACCGGCCCGATGGCACAGGAATTTGCCGCCACGGCTGCCGCATCGCCTGCGTCAGCGTCGATGGCCGATACCTTGCGCAGCGCTTTCGGGATCGGCGGGGCGGCCTCGTCAGCGCCCGATCACGTCCAGGCGGCTTACGGCCAGCTCGCCCGGTTCGGATTCTAGGCCATGTTCAAGAAACTGGGCAATCCTTCGTCGCTGGCCGCGCCGTTCGGCATCCTCACGCTGATCATGCTGATGGTGGTGCCGCTGCCGGCAGCGGTGCTCGACGTGTTCTTCGTGCTCAACATCGCGCTGTCAGTGGCGATCCTGATGGCGGCGATGAACGCCGAAAAGCCGCTCGATTTCAGCGCATTCCCCACAGTGCTGTTGTTCGCCACGCTGCTGAGGCTGTCGCTCAACGTCGCGTCCACGCGCGTGGTGCTGGTCAACGGGCACCTGGGCGGAGCGGCGGCGGGCCACGTGATCGAGGCGTTCGGCGCCTTCCTGATCGGCGGCAATTTTGTCGTCGGGCTGTTCGTGTTCGCGATCCTGATGATCATCAACATGGTGGTTGTCACCAAGGGCGCGGGGCGCGTCTCGGAAGTGTCCGCGCGGTTCACGCTGGACGCCTTGCCCGGCAAGCAGATGGCGATCGACGCCGACCTTGCCGCGGGCATCCTGTCGGCCGACGACGCCCGCGCGCGCCGCAAGGAAGTGGCGACCGAGGCCGATTTCTACGGTGCGATGGACGGTTCATCCAAGTTCGTGAAGGGCGATGCGGTCGCCGCGCTGCTTATCCTGGCGGTCAATATCGTCGCCGGCTTCTGTCTCGGCATGATCAGCCACAAGCTGTCTGCGGGCGACGCGGCCGAGAAATACGTGACCTTGGCGGTGGGCGATGCGCTGGTCGCGCAAGTCCCATCCTTGCTATTGTCGATTGCCGCCGCCGTGATCGTGACGCGGGTGTCCGACAGCCGGGACCTTGCCGGGCAGATCGGATTCCAGTTCGCCTCACCCGCCATCTGGCTGCCGGTGGCCTGCATCCTGCTGGCGATCGGCGCGATCCCCGCCATGCCCCAACGCATGTTCCTGCCCGCCGCGGGCCTGGCGTTCTGGCTCTGGTGGAAGTTGCGCAAGCACGCCAACAAGCCGCTGCCGATGCCTGCGCCCGAACCCGCGCCCGATCCGGGCCGGGTCACGCTCGACGACGTGTCCGATCGCACGCTTGTCACGATCGAACTCGGTTACGGCCTGATCCACCTGGTCGATG
>NZ_JANXWG010000027.1 GCF_025351285.1 Novosphingobium sp. | reverse complement strand
GGCGGCGTGGTCCTGCGTCGAGAAGATGTTGCAGGTGGCCCAGCGCACATCGGCGCCGAGCGCGGTCAGCGTTTCGATCAGCACCGCGGTCTGGATCGTCATGTGCAGCGAACCGGTGATGCGCGCGCCCTTCAGGGGCTTCGACGCGCCGAATTCCTCGCGCAGCGCCATCAGCCCGGGCATTTCGGTTTCGGCGATGCGGATTTCGGCGCGGCCGAATTCGGCCAGGCCGATATCGGCAATCACATAGTCGGCTTTGGAATCAAGTACGGTGGCCACGTCGGGAAGCTCCTGGTCAGGCAGTCAAATCGCGCGCGCGCCGGGCGTACGCAGAAAGGGCGGGATGCGCCGCATGCCTCCGCCCATATCCGCTGGCATCGCCAGAGGCAAATATAAAGATTTCTTTATATGGCGTGATCGATGCCCGCCCCATTGCCCGATCGGAGCAGCCACCCGCCACACCCGCACGCTTACCGCCGGCTGGCAAAATCCGCGCTGCACGCCTGCTGAACCGCGGCCTCGCCCACCAGCGCCTCGGCCGCATCGACCAGTGCGGCCGGCTCCACCGTCGTGCCCAGGTCCTGCGCCACCATGCGCAATTCGTGGCAACCCACGCCGCTGCCATTGCCGTAACGGTTGGCCATCATCACGCTGAGGTGATCCATCTCGGCACTCGCGCGCGCGGCGCCCATGTGGACTGCCAGGTCATCGAGCATCGCGTGGTTGGCCGCGCTCAACGTTCCGCGATTGTGATCGAGGAAGCGTTCGTAATCGGCCTGGAAATCATCTGCGCCGGTGCGGCAGCGCAGCGCGCTGACCATGAGCATCACATCCAGGTGCCGCAACTTGGCGGAGGGCAGCGATGCCGCAGAATAGCAGGCCGAAGCCTGCGCCGCTGGCGCTACCACCAGCAACACGCCGGCGCATATCGCCAGCAAAGCCGATTTCCTCATGTCCCCGAATTGCATGTCCCTTGTCTCCCGAGGACGGTCCGTCCCACGAAAGAGGATGCGCCACGGGCTTTTACCGAGTTTTAAACATGTCCAGTAAAGCGCCCGGCAACCATCTCGAACCGCGCATTTGGCACCTTTTGCGCGGTTGCACGCGCCGGGCATGGCCCTATATCCGCTCCCAGATACCAACCAGGACAAGGATCAGACCCATGACGATTTCCGTAGGCGATACGCTTCCCGACGTGAAACTGGTAAAAGCCACCGCCGCCGGCCCCGAAGCAGTACAAAGCTCGGATTACTTCAAGGGCCGCCGCGTTGCACTGTTTTCGGTGCCCGGCGCCTACACGCCGACTTGCTCGGCCAAGCACCTGCCCGGCTATGTCGACCATGCGGCCGACCTCAAGGCCAAAGGCATCGACGAAATCGCTTGCACCGCGGTCAACGACGCCTTCGTGATGGGCGCCTGGGGCAAGTCGGGCGGATCGGACGACGTGACCATGCTGGCCGACGGCAACGCTGATTTCGCCAAGGCGGTGGGCCTGACGATGGACGGTTCGGGCTTCGGCATGGGCACGCGCGGGCAGCGTTTCTCGATGGTCGTCAACGATGGCGTGGTCGAGCAGCTCAACGTCGAAGCGCCGGGCGACTTCAAGGTTTCGAGCGCAGAGCACATGCTCGAACAGCTCTGATCGGACAGTGAGGGCGGCGGCGATGATCGGCAGGATCATGGCGGTCGCCCTCGTTCCGCTCGGCCTGCTGGCGCCCATGGCGGCGCGCGCGGCACCCGAAGAAATCCAGGTCTACCTGGATGAGATCAACCGGCCCGGCGAAGTGGGGCTGGATGTTCACATCAACCATGTGCTTTCGGGTGACGGCACGCCTGATTATCCCGGCGCCGAATCGAGCCTGCATCGGCTGCGCATCACGCCTGAATTCTCGTTGGGCCTGACCAGCACGCTCGAACTCGGCGCTTATCTCCCGCTGGCGACGGTGGCGCGCGATGGCGTGGTGCGGGTCGATGGGTTCAAGTTCCGGCTGAAATACCTCGCGCCGCACAAGGACGCCGGGTTCTACTGGGGCGCCAACCTCGAACTGGGCAAAGTCAGCCGCCGGCTCGACATCAATCCCTACAACGGCGAATTGAAGCTGATCGGCGGATGGCGCAACGGCCGCTGGATCGTGGGCTTCAACGGCAACATCGACTTCGTTGTTTCCGGCCTGCAACACGACCCTATCACCTTCGAACTGACCAGCAAGCTCGGTTACAAGGTCACTCCCGGGCTGACGCTGGGCGTCGAAAGCTACAATGGCGCGGGTGCCTTGCGCGCGCTGGGGCACTTCGGTTCGAGCGAGCAGACCACCTTCGTCGCCATCGATACGCATCTGGGCCGCTTCGACATCAATGCCGGGCTTGGCAAGGGCTATGGCGCCAACGCCGATTCGACCGTCCTGAAGTTCACCATCGGAGTGCCGATCGGGCGCAAATAGCCGGCGTTATACCCTTTCGAGCGCGCGGAGCGGCGGTGGCGGAAGCGTGACCGCAATGCGGTCTCCGGGCGAGATCGACCCGCTGGCCTCGACCACCGCCATCACGCCGCATTTGCGCACGATTTCACCATCGGGCCGGCGGTCAACCACTTGCGCCAGCAACCCCGGCATGAACCGTTCGATCTGCGCGCAAGGATTGCGCAAGCCGGTGACCCGCAAGACCGCGTCGAGGCCGATCGCCAGCCGCGCATCGGTCGGCAAAGCCAGCACGTCGACTCCGCGCGTGGTCAGGTTCTCGCCCAGATCGCCGGGCTTCACCACGAAGCCCTTGGCCGCGAGTTCATCGAACAATTCGGCATGGATCAAGTGGACCTGCCGCAAATTGGGCTGCGAAGGATCGATCGCCACCCGCGACAAGTGCTGGACGGTTTCCCCGGCGTGGGCGTCGCCTGCAACACCCATCCCGGCGATCACGCCAATTGTCCTGGCCGGAAGCTTCGAAAAACCGTGCGCCGCGTCTTGCGAAACCGCCAAAACGTATGGTTCACTGGCCATCACCCGCGTGGAGCGGTTGGCAGCGTCGCCAGCCAGCGGATGATCCGTGCCTCCAGATCGATGCGGTGATCCGACCAGCCATGATCGGTGGCCGCGTGGCCCTCGGTCACGGCCTTGCCTCCGCCAGCGCGGATCGCCGCGACCAGTCGATCGGTGTGCCCGGCCAACCCGTCATCCGATGTCAGCGCCAGCAGCGGCACCTCCACCAGCTTGGGCGCAAGCGGCACCAGTTCGTTGGCGTCCGAATTGGCGATCAGTTCGTCGGCCATGATCGCGGGCGAGGTTTCGGCCAAAGTTTCGGCGTCCGCCGCAGCTTCCTTGACCAGCGCCGGGCGCGACAGCTTGCCGACCAGACCCATGTCGCCCGCCGAGATCATCACCAGCCCGGCAAGTCTGTGATCGCTCGCCCCAGTGCGCGCGGTGACCCAGCCGCCCATGCTGTGGCCCATCACCACGATCCGCGCCGGGTCCACACCCAGGAACTTCGCGTTGGCCGGATCGCGCAAGTACGCCAGCACCGCCGCCGTATCCTCAGGGTTCTGGGCAAAGCGGAACTTGCCCGGGCTACCCCACGATCCGCGGTAATTGAAGGTCACCGCCGCCCAGCCCGCGCGGCGCAGCGCCTGTGCCAGATCAAGGTTTTTCTCGTTGCCGGGCCAGCCGTGGCAGATCAGCGCAATCGGATGCGGCCCAGCGCCGGCGGGCAAATAGGCCACGCCGTTGATGGCCACCCCGCCCGATGGGACATGGATCGTCTCCATCCGCGCCGGGTGGGCCTTGTCGGCGGGCGGATCGGTGTAGATCGCGGTGGGCAAGTCTGCGGGAAGGTTCGCCGGAACGGGTGCTTCCGACAATTTGGCCAACGAAAAGCCCAGAATGGCAAGCAAGATCGACATCGGCAACGGTCCTTTCAGCGCAGTCAATAACCCATCAGGCCAAGCACTTCCTTGCGGCTGCTTTGATCATCGAGGAAGCAGCCCAGCAACCGGCTGGTGACCATGCCCACGCCCGGCGTGCGCACGCCGCGCCCGGTCATGCAGCCGTGCTGTGCCTCGATCACCACCGCCACGCCGTGCGGCTGGAGGTTGTCCCAGATGCACTGCGCAACTTCGGCGGTCAGCCGTTCCTGGATCTGCAAGCGCCGCGCATAGCCGTGGAGCACGCGCGCCAGCTTGGAAATGCCGACCACCCGGTTGCGCGGCAGATAGGCGATCGATGCCTTGCCGGTGATCGGCGCCATGTGGTGTTCGCAGTGGCTCTGGAACGGGATGTCCTTCAGCAGCACGACCTCGTCATACCCGCCCACTTCGCCGAATTGCCGGATCAGGTGCCGGGCCGGGTCTTCGCCATAGCCCTGGCAATATTCCTTCCACGCCCGCGCCACGCGCTTGGGGGTATCGACCAGCCCTTCGCGTTCGGGATCATCACCCGCCCAGCGGATCAGCGTGCGGATCGCGTCCTGGATTTCGTTCGGAACATGGGGCTTGGGCGTGCCCTGGACGTCATCGTCGTCGAAGGGTTCTGCGTGGTCAGCCATGGTGTCTGGTCATCCTGTTGTTCCCTGCTTTCTGGCCCGATTTCTCGCCCGGTCCTGCAATCGCCGCAGCAATCGCCCGCCGCGTCCTCTCCCCCCGAACAGCCCCTTCTTGTAGAAAGAGAGCATTTCTTCGGGCCTTTCCGGATCGAGCACTTCGTTGTTTGCCAACGCGCGCTCGGTCTCGGTCAATTCGCGCATCGGCAGCGGCACCAGGTGCTTGTATCCTACCCGCCCGCGATCCGCCGTGAGCGCAGCCATCATGGCCGCCATCGATCCATGCTTGTCGATCAACGCGGCAACTTCGCCCGCGTCAAGCCCGCAATGCTCTGCCAGCAGCGAATGCCGTAGCCGCGTTATCGAACGGACCACCGCCGCGCGCGCCTCTCCGCTCTCACGCAGCGCATTTATGAACACGTCGCATTCGCTGTCGAGCCCGAGCGAGCGGTTGTTGAAATTGGCCGATCCGATCCGCAGCACTTCATCGTCGACGATCAGCAGCTTGGAATGGACATAGATCGGCGTATCGCTGGCGTTGTGCGGGTTCCAGATCGAGAATTGCCCGGCATGGTCGGACGCCTTGACCGCCGAAACGAGCTGGATCCGTGCGGTATCCATCGCTTTTTGCTGGAGCCAGCCGTCCGAACTCAACGGGGTGACGATGAAGATCTCGGGCGGATCGGGTTCGGCCATCCGCTTGACCATCGCTTCGGCCACCACGCGCGAGGCGAAGTACTGGTTTTCGGCAAAGATGAAATTCCTGGCGCGCGCGATCTGCTCGACGAACAGCGCCTCGATCTCGCGGACCTCGGTTTCGTTGCCGTATTGCGAACGGGTGCGCGCGATCCCCACTTCGACATCGCGAAACTCGGCGTTGACGCGTTCGGGCCAGGCGCTGCCGTCCTGCGGCGCACACGGCGCCATCGGCGCGCCCCCGGCCGAGACCCACCGTGCCCGGCCCAGATCGCCGAGTGCGCGCGCCGCATCGCCTTCGAGCATCATCGTGGCATCGTGCCAGGGCTTGTAGAGCTTGCCGCCGGGCAGCTTGCGCCGTGCATCGGCCTCGAGGTGATCGCGCGTGTCCCAGCGGCCCGAGGTCATGTCGATGCCCCCGCATACCGCAAAGCAATCATCGATGATGACGATCTTCTGGTGATGGCTGCACCCCAGCGGATGCGCGCTATCCAGCTTGAAATCGATCTGCGGGTTCATCCACCAGCGCGCCAGATCGAGGATCATGCGCCCACGGAACACCGCCTTCAGCGCACCGAAGTTCCACTTGAGGATGCGGATTTCGAGGCCCGGATTGCGTTTGGCCAGCCAGATCATGAACGGGCCCAGCCGCGCGGGCGGCGTATCGCGCTTGAGCACGCGCCACAGCCGGCGCCCGCCGCCGATCGAAACACGCGTATCGAAATCCCACCCGATCAACAGGATACGCTGGCGCGCGCCGAGCATCGCTTCGCGGATCAGTTCGTAATACGGCCCGGCATCGACAACCGTATGCGCGCGACTGGCACGGGCGCGGACCCAGACCGAGGCGGATTCGGAGTGCAGATCGTCGGCCGATCCGTCGGCACGCCTGGCTTCGCCCGACTGGTCTTCCATGCTGCTCCCCAATGGATCACCCAACGATTGCGCTTCCGCAACACAACGACCGGAACCTGGCACCCGCCGCGCAATGCGACCTGCCAACCAGCCGGTCAAGCGGGCGGTCAAGCCGGCGGCCCCATGCAAGGTCGATCGGTTCTCGCACACTGGTGACCAAACTCGCGGTCAAAACCGGTTGTCGGCATTGTAGTTCCGCGCGCAAACCGGCTTTACAGCGCCGGTCCGACCGCGCATCGCCGCGGCCATGCCTGCGCGCCTGCCTGAACCGTCGCAACCGCGCGCCACCCGCCGGCTGGAGCACTTGCGCAAGCTGGCGCGGCGGGTGCCGTTTGCGATGAACCTGGGTCGCTGGCTGCACCGCTGGCTCGATCCCGATTTGCGCGCGATCGAACGGCTGAGGCGGCAGGCACCGGCCGGGCTGCTCCAGCCGTTTCCCGACACGTTCGACGATCGCTATCCCGAACTGTTCGCCGCGCTGGCCCATCGGCTGCGCGGAATCGAGCGCCCGCGCGTGCTGTCGTTCGGATGTTCGGACGGCGCCGAACTGCGCAGCTTGCGGCGCTATCTGCCCCATGCGGAACTGGTCGGCATCGATCTCAATCCGCGCGCGCTGGGCCGCGCACAGGCGCATCTTGCCGCGCATCCCGACGCGCTGATGCGTTATCACCTTGCCGGCGACACCCGCGACGAACCGCGCGAGAGCTTCGACGCAATCCTGGCGCTGGCGGTGCTGCGTCATGGCGAACTTGAGGCCGGACGCCCCGTCGATTGCGCCGATATCCTGCCGTTTGCGCAAGCGACGGCTGCCTTGGCCGATCTCGATGCGCGGCTCAAGCCGGGGGGTTGGCTGGCGGTGTGGCACGCGCACTACCGCGTGCGCGACGCGGCGGCCACGGCGGCCTATCCGGCGGAAACCTTGCCGTTCAGCCAGGCCGATCCGCTCGACTTGCTATATGGCAGCGACAATCTGAGGCTGGAAGGCGTGACGAGCGCCGAGGTACTGTTTCGCAAGCCGGCTTAATGCCGCGCGATCACCATTTCGTCAGGATGCGCAACGTTCAGGTCTTTGCGCAGCAGTTCTCCCACCAGATCGGGATCGGCGTTGGCGGGATCGAGCAGATCGACCCGGTTGCGCAATGCATCGCGCTGCGCTGTCAACTTCGCCACTTCGGCCTTGCGCTGCGACAGCATGTGCGCGTTTTCGGTAAGCGCCAGCAATCCACCCGGCCCGGCCAGCGCCAACGCGCCCAATGCCAGCAGCATAACCAGCGCGAACGACTGGGTAAGGCTTTCGCGTGGCAATTTGGGGCCAGCAGAGGCAGGATTTGCGCGGCGGTTCATGATTTCCCCAAGAATCACAAGATGAACGCACGTGCAAGCGGTAAAAGTAATGGAATCGTTTGCGGTGGACGAATGGTCCGGTGGCCTCCGTGAAACTCCCTATGCTGCCGCGGCGCCATGGTTAGCGAAATGCAACCGATAATCCCGCCATGCCCAAACCCCAGCGCGATCCGGACCAGACAACGCGCGGCCGCCGCCGTTATGGTCGACTGCGTTTGCGGCTGCGGGCCAGGCTGATCACGATTCACGGCACGGCCAGCGGCGTGCTGGCCGATCTGTCAGTGACGGGCGCCCGCGTGCTGTTGCATGAGCCGTTGCCGTCCGCGGGCGATGCGCTGCTGCAATGGGAAGGAAACGAAGCGTTCGGCATGATTGTCTGGGTCCATGGCTGCGAATGCGGAGTGCTGTTCGACGAACCTTTACCCGAAGCCTTGCTGCTGGGGATGCGCGACGTGGAATCCTGCCCCGACGAACGCGAACAAGCGCGCACGGCAGCGGCAGTGTTCGTCAGCGGCCGACCGGGCTTTGCCCCCGAGCCACGGATGCGCGCACTTTTCGGCAAGCGCTGACCTTTGGCTAGTCGGCCGTCAGCACCATCTTCAGCGCCCCGTTCGCGCGTTCGTCGAACAGCCGATACGCTTCGGCGCCTTGCGACAGCGGCAGGCGGTGCGAGATATAGCGTTCGGGGGTCATTCGGCCCGATTGCACCAACGGAAACAGCGTCGGCAGTTCCTCGTGCACAGAACAGGTGCCGATGCGGAAGGTCAGCCCGGCGGCAAAGGCGCGTTCGAGCGGAAACGCATAGCGCCGCGATTGCTGCACCCCGATCACCGAGACCGTGCCCCGCCGGCGCACCAGCCGCAGCGCAAGGTCGACCGTGGCATCGCCGCCGACCACTTCAACCACGCAATCTAGCTTGCGCCCGCCGGTGGCGTCGCGGATCGTTTCGAGCGCTTCGTCGGGATGCAGCGTGATGGCGCCGGCATCCACCGCCAGCGCGCGGCGTGCGGCGATCGGGTCGATCGCGTAGACCACGGTCGCGCCCATCACGAACGCGCTTTGCACCGCCATCAGGCCGATCGGACCGAGGCCGATCACGCCCACACTGGCGCCGGGGCGGATATCGGCTTGCCGCGCCCCGAACCAGGCGGTGGCCAGCGCGTCGGTCATCATCAGGGCCTGATCGCCGCTGATGCCTTCTGGAATCGGCACCGCGTTCATGTCGGCGGCGGGCACACGGAACCATTCGGACTGGTTGCCCTGCAAGTGCGCCGAGAGCCCGTAGCACGCGCCCAGACCGAATTTGCAGCCGAGCACGTTGCCGCCCAGGCATGAAATGCAGTCCCCGCAGCCGACCGAGGCGGGCATCATGACCCTGTCGCCCACGCGCACCCGGCTGACCCCGCGGCCGATCTCGACCACCTCGCCGATGGCTTCGTGGCCCACGCAAAAGCCCAGGTCGTCCGAAAAGCCTTGGCCGTGGTAAATGTGAAGGTCGCTGCCACAGATCGAACAGGCGTGCATTTTCACGATGGCATCGCGATCGGTAAGCAGCACCGGATCATCCATCGCTTCGTGCCGGATGTCGCGTGGCCCGTGATAACGCAGCGCCTTCATCGGTTACCCTTCCGTGCTTGCTGTTCCCTTGCGAACCTGCATGGCGGATGTGGGCGAGGCTGTCCAAGAAACAGCGCGAGCGCCCAAAACAAGAAGGGCGGGAACCCGTCGGTTCCCGCCCCCCCGACCGTCACCGGGGCCGTCGGTGCGCGGTGTGTACCTTTCCGGTCGCGGGGCTAGCGGCAGGCACGACTGCGCCGATAAATCGGCCAGATCGCGCTTGCCGGCTGCCAAAACACCCCGCGAAGGGTCATCCGGTCCGGTTGAAGGCTGGGCATGAGGAACAAGCCTTCGCCTTCAGTCCATTTGGAATAGCGGTGATTGGCCGGGCGATCATGACGACATTCTGGAAAGATTCTGGATTCACGATGGTCGAGGGAATAAAGCCGCGCGTGTTGTTCAGGGGGTGCCAAGATGAAAGCGATGGATATGGGGAACAGGGTGAGCCTTGCCGGCGCACTGATGGCGCTGGCATTGGCAACTCCGGCATTGGCAACGCCGGCATCGGCGCAGGACGCAAAGATCGACAAGAACATCGATATGGCGGGCGCCGAGGCACGCGCTGCGGCAACCGTTGCGAAAATGTCGCCCGAGGAAAAGGCCGCGATCACGCATGGCATCATGGCGCTGCCGTTCGGACCGGGCGTGACACTGCCCGCCGGTGCGATCATCGGCGCTGGCTACGTTCCCGGCGTGCCCCGGCTCGATATACCGGCGTTGACCGAAACCGACGCCAGCCTGGGCGTGGCTTACGTGGGCGGCTTGCGGCACGACGGGGCTACGGGCTTGCCTTCGGGCCTTGCGCAAGCGGCAACGTGGAACCCCGATGTCCTGCGCGCCGGCGGCGCGATGATCGGTTCGGAAGCGCGCGCGAAAGGCTTCAACGTGCTGCTTGCGGGCGGCGCCAACTTGATGCGCGATCCACGCAACGGCCGCACGTTCGAATACCTGTCCGAAGATCCGCTGCTGACCGGCACGCTTGTGGGCGCGGCGATCAACGGCATCCAGTCGAACCACATCATCTCGACAATCAAGCACTTTGCGCTCAACGGCCAGGAAACCGCGCGCAAGGAAGTCGACAGCCGGATCAGCGAGGCCGCCGCGCGCGAAAGCGACTTGCTGGCGTTTCAGATCGGCATCGAGAAAGGCCAGCCCGGATCGGTGATGTGCGCCTACAACCTGGTCAACGGCGATCACGCCTGCGACAGCGACTGGCTGCTCAACACCGTGCTCAAGAAGGACTGGGGCTGGAAGGGCTTCGTGATGTCGGACTGGGGCGCGGTGCCGGGCTTGCAGACCGCGCTTCACGGGCTCGACCAGCAATCGGGCGCGCAGCTTGACCGCAAGGTCTATTTCGACAAGCCGCTGCTCGAAGCCGCCGCCAAAGACAAGACTTACGCCGCGCGGCTCGACGATATGGCCAGGCGCGTGCTGACCGCGATCTACGCCAGTGGCATCGACGTCAACCCGGTTAAGCCCGGCGGCACGATCGACTTCAAGGCCAACAGCGAAGTCGCGCTTGAAACCGCCAGGCAGGGCATCGTCCTGCTGCGCAACCGTGGCAACGCGCTGCCGCTGGCGAAAACGGCGAAGTCGATCGTGGTCATCGGCGGTGGCGCCAACACCGGTGTGCTGTCGGGCGGCGGATCGAGCCAGGTGCAGAGCGAAGGCGGCCCATCGGGCATGGTCTCGCTTGGCGGTGACAGTCCGTTTGCTGCGCTGATGGCGGAAAATTACCAGCGCTCGGTCCCGCTCAAGGAAATCAAGTCGATGGCGCCCGGCGCCAAAGTGGCTTTCCGCGATGGCTTCACCGTGTCGGAGGCCGCCGAACAGGCGCGGCGCGCCGACGTGGCTATCGTGTTCGCGACCAAGTGGTCGACCGAAGGCATCGATCAGGCAGACTTGTCGCTGCCCCGCGGCCAGGACGCACTGATCGAGGCGGTCGCGGCGGCCAATCCCAACACCATCGTGGTGCTCGAAACCGGCAATCCGGTGGCAATGCCGTGGCTCGACAAGACCGCAGCGGTGATCGAGGCCTGGTATCCCGGCACGCGCGGCGCTGATGCGATCACCGGCGTGCTGTTCGGCGAAACCAATCCGTCGGGCCGCCTTCCCGTGACATTCCCTGCCAGCGAAAACCAGTTGCCGCGCAAGAAAATCGATGGCTTCGCCGAGTACGAAGCCAACTTCATCGGCGAAGTCCCCGAAGCACGCGGCAAGCTCAAGGCCGATTACGACATCGAAGGTTCCGACGTCGGCTACCGCTGGTTCGCACGCAAGGGTGCAACGGCGCTGTTCCCGTTCGGCTTCGGCCTGTCGTACACCAGCTACGCCAGTTCGGGGCTGAGAGTGAATGGCCTGAAGGCCAGCTTCACCGTGGCCAATACCGGCCAGCGCCTGGGCGCCGAAGTCGCCCAGCTCTATCTCGTTTCGCGGGCCGGCAAGCCAATCCGGCGGCTCGTCGGGTTCCAGCGAGTGCCGCTGGCGGCAGGGGCGAAGCAGGCAGTGAACCTGGCGATCGACCCGCGCTTGCTGGCCGATTGGTCGGACAAGGGCTGGACGATGCCGGCGGGCACTTACGGCTTCGCACTGGGCACCGATGCAGAACATGTCGGGCCGGCGGTCACGGTCAGGTTTGCGGCCAGGCACTGGAAAGGGTGAGCAGCGCAACGACCGGCAGGGGCTGACGCTGCCGGAGAAATTTCATTGGCCAATTCGCCCGTCGATCCGATACTGCTAAGGGAACGGAAGTGGCCGTCGCAGCGTTGCGTTGCCGTCCATCCGGTTTCAAGGTCCGCTGCGATGGCCATGCAAGACGCTTGCACGGCGTCTTCCCGGTAGCGGCTCGACAAGGCAGTTTCGATGCGCGGCGCGATCAAGGTCCTGCAATTCCTGAACGAAGCGGACCGGCGCGACGAACGGACGGCTCTGGTTGCGATTGCGCGGGTGGTCGGCAGTTCGTCGCGCGATCCCGGTACGTTGATGGCAGTGAGCGAAAGCGGCGCCTGGTGCGGTTCGCTGTCGGGCGGGTGCGTCGAAGCGGCGGTGGTCGGCGAAGCGCAGCGGGTGCTGAAAGTGGGGCGAGCCGAATTGCTGCGGCTTGGAGCAGGCTCGCCGTTGATCGACATCCGGTTGCCTTGCGGCGGCGGGCTGGACTTGCTGATCGTGCCCGATCCGGATGCAGATGCCGTCGCGAGCGCGCTGGATCTGCTCGACCAGCGCCGCACGATCGGGATCGTGACCGGGCTTGACGGAACCTTCCTGGCATCGCCCACAGCACCCGCTCGGCGCGCCGGATGGGACGGACATGTCCTGACCCTCCGGATCGATCCGGTCCTGAGGGTTGTGGCGATCGGGCAGGGCGAAGAAGTCGTCGCGCTGTCACGCCAGGCGCTGGCCTACGGGGCGGACGTCACCGCATTGACGCCCGATTCCGCCGCGTTAGACCTTCTCACCAGGATCGGCGCGAAAGCGCACCACCTGCTGACACCCGCCCCCTCCCCGCTGCTCGAGACCGACGCGACGACGGCGGTGGTGTTCCTCTTCCACGATCACGATTGGGAACAGGCGCTGCTGCGCCAAGCGCTCGACCAGCCCGCACTGCTGATCGGGGCGATGGGCAGCCGGCGCACGCAGGCGCTACGGCTCGAAGCCTTGCACGGCGCCGGCGTTGCCGATGCGCAACGCGCGCGGATCGAAGGGCCGATCGGGCTCATCCAGATGACGCGCGATCCCAACACGCTCGCGCTTTCGGTGCTGGCGCAAATAGCAGCCGCCTATCAGGCCCATTGTGACAGGTTGTGCACCACCGCCGGGAACTGCACCTTCGATCATGCGCTTGGCACTCTGCACGCGATCTGATTCCAACACGCCCCAACACAGCAAGGTGAAGTCCCCCATGGCAGGAACCGATTTCCTGGAAATGTCGCGCCGCGGTCTGATGACCAGCGGCGCCGTGGCCTCGGCCGTCGCCGTGGTTCCGCTGGCGACGCCCACCCCCGCGCAAGCCGCGACTGATCGGCTCACGCCATCGACGATGCCGGTCAGCTTCACCGTCAACGGCAAGCCCGAACGGCTGGTGGTCGATACCCGCACCACGCTGCTCGATGCGTTGCGCGAAAACCTGCACCTGACCGGCACCAAGAAGGGCTGCGATCACGGCCAGTGCGGCGCCTGCACGGTGATCGTCGACGGGCAGCGGATCAATTCGTGCCTCAGTCTGGCGGTCATGCACGAAGGCGGCAGCGTGACCACGATCGAAGGGCTCGGTACGCCCGACAAGCTGCACCCGATGCAGGCCGCCTTCGTCAGGCACGATGGCTTTCAATGCGGCTATTGCACGCCCGGGCAGATCTGTTCTGCGGTGGCGATGCTGGGCGAACTCAAGGCCGGCGTACCGAGCCATGTCACTACCGACCTCGCCAGCCCGAAGCATTCCGAAGCCGAACTGCGCGAACGGATGAGCGGAAACATCTGTCGCTGCGCCGCCTACCCCAACATCATCGCCGCGATCGAGGATGTCGCGGGCATCGGCCAGAAGTCAGGAAATAAGGCATGAAGCCCTTCACTTACGAGCGCGCCAAAAGCCCGGCCGATGCGGTCGTCGCGCTGGCGCGAAATCCGGGCGCCAAGCTGATCGCCGGGGGCACCAACCTGCTCGACCACATGAAGCTGGAAATCGTAACCCCGCAGCACCTGATCGACGTCAACGGCACCGGGCTCGACACAATCGAGAACACGCCCGACGGTGGCTTGCGGATCGGCGCGATGGTGCGCAACACCGCGCTCGCTGCGCACCCGCGCGTGAAGAAGGACTACGCAGTCCTGTCGCGCGCAATCGTGGCGGGTGCATCGGGCCAGTTGCGCAACAAGGCGACCACCGCCGGCAACCTAATGCAGCGCACCCGCTGCCCCTATTTCTACGATACCAACATGCCGTGCAACAAGCGCGATCCCGGCTCCGGCTGTTCGGCGCAAGGCGGGTTCAGTCGCAACCACGCGGCGGTCGGCGGCGGTGCCAACTGCATCTGCTTCTTCCCGAGCGACATGTCGAACGCGATGAACGTGCTCGACGCCACGGTCGAGGTGATGAAACCCGATGGCACCATGCGCACCATCCCCATCGCCGATTTCCACCTGCTTCCGGGTGACGAACTGCCGGTCAAGGAATTCGCGCTGGCGCCGGGCGAAATGATCACCGCGGTCACCCTGCCCAAGCCGCCCGGCGGCAAGCACTTCTACCGCAAAGTGCGCAACCGCGCGTCCTATGCCTTTGCACTTGTTTCGGTGGCAGCGGTCATCCAGCCTGACGGCACGGGCAATATCACGCTCGGCGGGGTCGGCACCAAGCCGTGGCGCAGCGCTGCGGGCGATGCGGCTGTTCCAAAGGGCGCCAAGGCCGTCGCCGCAGCGCTGTTCGCCAACCCGACCGCGACCGACCAGAACCAGTACAAGCTCAAGCTCGCGGAGCGCACGATAGCTGCCGTTCTCGCCGCTGCGAAAGGCTGACGCCCATGAAGTTCGACACCCCCGCCGGCACCAATCCGATCGACCAGGGCAAGGTAATCGGCAAGCCCACGCACCGCATCGAGGGCCCGCTCAAGACCACCGGCAAGGCGACTTACGCGGCCGAATGGCACGCCGATGTGCCCAATGCCGCGCATGGCAACATCGTCGGCGCGGCGATTGCCAAAGGCCGGATCAAGTCGATGGACTTGTCGGCGGCCAAGGCGGCAGCGGGGGTGATCACGATCGTTACTGCCGACAGCGCCGGCGCGCTCGACAAGGCCGGGCGCAACACCGCCAAGCTGCTCGGCGGGCCAGAAATCCAGCATTACCACCAGGCGGTGGCACTGGTGGTGGCTCAGACTTTCGAACAGGCAGTCGCCGCATCGCACCTCGTACGCATCGACTACGACCGCGCCGATGACGGAAAATTCGTCCTGGCCGATGCGCGCGATGCCGCCAAGCCCGTCCAGGGCCGCGCCGCCGATCAGTTGCTCGGCGATTTCGAAGGCGCCTTCGCCGCGGCCCCGGTCAAGGTCGACGCAACTTACACCACCGCCGATCACGCCCACGCGATGATGGAGCCTTACGCCACGATCGCCTCGTGGGAGGGCGACAAGCTCACCTTGCGCACATCGAACCAGATGATCGACTGGTGCCGCATGGACGTGGCCAGGACGCTCAAGATCCCCAAGGCCAATGTGCGCGTGCTTTCGCCTTATGTGGGCGGCGGGTTCGGCGGCAAGCTGTGGCTGCGCACCGATGCAGTGCTTGCCGCGCTCGGCGCCAGGCAAGCCGGGCGTCCGGTCAAGGTGGTGATGCAGCGCGAACTGATGTTCAACAATTCGGTCCACCGCCACGCCACGATCCAGAAGCTGCGGATCGGGGCGGGCAAGGACGGCAGGATCACCGCGCTCGATCACGAAGGCTGGTCGGGCAACTTGCCCGGCGGCGGCAGCGAGAATGCTGTCAACGCCTCGCGCTCGATGTATGCCGGTGCCAACCGCATGATGCGCAACCGACTGGCCCTGCTCGATCTGCCCGAGGGCAACGCGATGCGCGCACCGGGCGAAGCGGTCGGCTCGATCGCACTCGAAGTGGCGATGGATGAACTGGCCGAAAAGCTCGGCATGGACCCGGTTGCGTTCCGCGTGCTCAACGACAGCCAGGTCGATCCGGCGCATCCCGAAAAGTCGTTCTCGCTGCGCAAGATGATCGAATGCCTGCAAGTCGGCGCCAAGGCGTTCGGCTGGAACAAGCGCTCGGCCAAGCCCGGCACGCGACGCGATGGCCAGTGGCTGATCGGCATGGGCGTGGCGGCAGCACTGCGCGACAGCCCGGCGATGACTTCGGGTGCCAGGGTCCGCCTTTCAGCCGACGGTCGCGTGACGGTCGAGACCGACATGACCGACATCGGCACCGGCAGCTATACCATCATCGCGCAGACCGCGGCCGAAATGCTGGGCGTTGGGCTCGACAAGGTGAGTGTGAAGCTGGGCGATTCGGACTTCCCGGTATCGTCGGGATCGGGCGGGCAGTGGGGCGCCAACAGCTCGACATCGGGCGTCTATGCCGCGTGCGTAAAGCTGCGCGAAGCGGTGGCGGCCAAGCTGGGCATCGATCCGGCAACGGCGACTTTCGCGGGCGGCAAGGTCAGCGGCGGCGGCAAAAACGCCACCTTGACGCAAGCGGCGGCGGACGGCGAGGTGCTGGGCGAGGATACGATCAAATTCGGCGGCATCCGCGACCAGACGCACCAGAGCGCGTTCGGCGCACACTTCGTCGAAGTGGGCGTGGACAGCTTCACCGGCGAGATCAGGCTGCGGCGCATGCTGGCGGTCTGTTCGGCCGGGCGCATTCTCAACCCCACTTCGGCGCGCAGCCAGGTGATCGGCGCGATGACGATGGGCGCCGGCGCGGTGCTGAGCGAGGAACTGGTGGTCGATCCGCGTTTCGGCCATTTCGTGAACCACGATCTGGCGCAGTACGAAGTGCTGGTCCACGCCGACGTGCCGCACCAGGAGGTGATCTTCCTGCCCGATCTCGATCCCGCCAGCTCGCCGATGAAGGCGCACGGCGTGGGCGAACTGGGCATTTGCGGCGTGGGTGGAGCGGTGGCGAACGCGGTCTACAACGCCACTGGAGTGCGACTGCGCGAGTTCCCGATGACGGTGGACAAGGTATTGGCCGGGCTGCCCGAACTGGCTTGATCCAATCGTTCGGGGCTTGCGATTCCCGGCAGGCCCGGTCATGGCGAAGGCAACTTCCGCGACAAGGGACAGCGCTTCGCCATGACCATCACCGTCACCACCCGCAGCCAGGGCCACGTCGGCGAAATCCTGTTTTCGGCGCCGCCATACAACTTCGCCAGCCCCGAATTGCTGCGCCGGATCGCCGATGCGCTCGACGCGTTCGATGCCGATCCGGCGGTGCGCTGCTCGGTGCTGACGTCGGCGGGCAAGACCTTCTGCGGCGGTGCGAACCTGGCGGGTGACGACGATCTTGCGGGCGAAGCCGGCATGGATTCGGTGGCGCAGCTTTACGTGCAGGCCATGCGCCTGTTCCGCCGCAAGAAGCCGATGGTCGCTGCAATCCAGGGTGCCGCCGTGGGTGCCGGTCTGGGCCTTGCGCTTTCGGCAGACTTCCGCGTAGCCGGCCCCGGCGCGCGGTTTGCCGCCAACTTTTCGCGGCTGGGCTTCCACCCCGGTTTCGCGCTGACCCGCACGATCCCGCACGTCATCGGCCAGCAGCGCGCGGCGTGGATGATGCTGTCGTCCGAGCGCGTCAAGCCCGAAACCGCGCACGACTGGGGCCTGTGTGACCGGCTGGCAGCGGAGGGCGAAACGCTGGCGGAAGCACACCGCATGGCCGCTGAACTGGCCGAAAACGCGCCGCTGGCGGTGATCGCGATCCGCGCCACGCTGATCGGCAAGCTGGTGGACGACCTCGAAGCCGCGCTGGCGCACGAGCACAAGGAACAGACCACCCTCAAGGCCACCGCCGATTACGAGGAAGGCGTCGCCTCGGTGTTCGAACGGCGCGCCGCGAACTTCATCAGCGCCTGACGCGCAAGGTCGGGCAAACGCAGTCCCTCAAGCCGCGTGGAGCACCCCCCGGTAGAACGGGTCCTCCAACGCACGACCAGCCCCCAGCGCCACGCAATTGAGCGGGTTGTCCGCGATCCGCACCGCCAGGCCCGTCGCTTCGGACAGCACTTGCGAAATTTCACGCAATAGCGATCCGCCGCCGGTCATGATGATGCCGCTGTCGATGATATCGGCGGCGATTTCGGGCGGCGTGGCTTCAAGCGCGTGGCGCACGGCTTCCAGGATCTGGCCGACCGGTTCGAGCAGCGCATCGGCCAGTTCGGCCTGGCCGATCTCGATTTCGCGCGGCACCCCGCGCGCCAGGTCCCGGCCCTTGATCAGGGCGGTTTCGGCGACCTGGCCATAGGGCACGCGCACGGTCCCCATGGCCTTCTTCACCCGCTCTGCGGTCGCCTCGCCGATTAGCAGGTTGTGGTTGCGCCGTACCGACGCGGAGATCGCCTCGTCCATGCGATCACCGCCGACGCGCACCGACATGCTCATCGTCAGCCCCTGGATCGAGATCACGCCGACTTCGGTGGTGCCCCCGCCGATATCGACGATCATCGACCCGATCGGCTGCGTGACCGGCAAGTCTGCGCCGATCGCCGCAGCCATCGGTTCGTCGATCAGCCACACCTGCCGCGCGCCGGCGTTCGATACCGCATCGCGGATCGCCCGGCGTTCGACCGCGGTCGAGCCCGAAGGCACGCAGATCACCATCTCGGGCGATCGACGAAACCGCGATTGCCCGCCCTGCGCCTTCTGGATGAAGTGCTTTATCATCTGTTCGGCGACTTCGATGTCCGCCACCACGCCGTTGCGCAGCGGGCGGATTGCCTTGAGGTTGTCGGGGGTCTTGCCCATCATCAGCTTGGCGTCTTCGCCCACCGCGCGCACCCGCGCGATGCCGTTGACGGTCTCGATCGCCACCACCGACGGTTCGGCCAGCACGATCCCGCGTTCGCGCACGTAGACCACGGTGTTGGCGGTGCCGAGGTCGATTGCCATGTCGGCCCCGGTGAATTGAAATCGGTCCATGAATGCCATGTCGTGCAAAGGCCCTCGCCGGCTTTGATTCCACGCCGTCCGGCCCTTCCGTCCGGCATGACCCGGCTAGGCGGGGCGCTTCCTGACCGCCCGATGAACCCAGCCATGGCGTGCCCGGTGCAAGCGACGGATGGAGGAATGTGTGCCGAAAATCAGACGGTTGGCGGGAAATTCTGCGGCTTAAACCGTCTTGGTCGATCGCAGAAAATTCGCCAGCATTGGTCTGCCATGTCGTCAGCGCGAAATCGCCCTGCTATGGACCGGCGATGGACCAGCCCATTTCAGCCAGAACGCTACGCCCCCGCCCCGACGCCGATCTGATCGCGCGGCTCGAAGCGATCGACAGCCGGCTGCGTTGGCTGTCGTCGTGGATCATCCACAACGCCAACCACTTGCGCGACAGCCGCGACGGGCTGAAAGTGGGCGGGCACCAGGCCAGTTGTTCGTCGATCTCGACGATCATGACCGCGCTCTATTTCCAGGCGCTGCGGGCGCAGGACCGGGTTGCAGTCAAGCCGCACGCGGGGCCGGTGCTCCACGCCATCCATTACCTGCTGGGCAGCCAGTCGCTCGAACAATTGCAGGCGTTCCGCGCGCTGGGTGGCGCGCAAAGCTATCCGTCACGCACCAAGGACACCATTCCCGTCGATTTTTCCACCGGATCGGTCGGGCTGGGCGTGGCCGTCACGGCGTTTGCCAGCCTGGTGCAGGATTACCTGATCGCGCACGGCCAGATGAAGCAGGCCGACGCGGGGCGGATGATCGCGCTGATGGGCGATGCCGAACTCGACGAAGGCAACATCTACGAATGCCTGATCGAAGGCTACAAGCACGATGTGCGCAATTGCTGGTGGATCGTCGACTACAACCGCCAGTCGCTCGACAGCACCACCGCAGACCGCATGTTCCGCCGCTTCGACGACATTTTCGAGACTTGCGGGTGGCGCGTGATCACGTTGAAGCATGGCCGCAAGCAGCGCGAAGTGTTCGCAAAACCGGGCGGCGCGGCGATTGCCGGGTGGATCGACGATTGCCCCAATGCCGAATACGCGGCGCTGACGTATCAGGGCGGCGCGGCCTGGCGGGCGCGGCTGAATGCCGATCTGACGGGCAATGCCGATGCCCTGGCGCTGATTGTCGCTATGCCGGACGAAGACTTGTCCGCGCTCATGCTCAACCTGGGCGGGCACTGCATCGAAACGCTGCTCGATGCCTTTGCCGCCGCCGATGACGAGCTGCCGACGCTGTTCATCGCCTATACGGTCAAGGGCTATGGCCTGCCGTTCGCGGGCCACAAGGACAATCACGCCGGATTGATGAACCCGACGCAGATTGCCTCGCTGCGTGAGACGATGGGCATTGCCGAGGGCGATGAGTGGGAGCCATTCGCCGGGCTTGGAGACAATAGCGCGGCCGATCTCGAAGGCCTGCTGGCGCCGTTGCGCGGAGTGCTGGCGCGGTGCGCGCAAGCGGCACCGTCGATCCCCCTGCCCGAGAACCTGCCCGTGCCCGATGGCGACGAGCAATCCACGCAGGCCGCGTTCGGGCGCATCCTGCTCGACCTGTCCAAGTCGGGCCACGCGCTTGCCGATCGGATCGTGACGACGTCGCCCGACGTGACCGTGTCGACCAACCTTGGCGGCTTCGTCAACCAGCGCGGGCTGTTCCGGCGGCAGGAACTGAAGGACATTTTCGCCGGCTACAAAATCCCGAGCCCGCAGAAATGGGCGGGGCATATCGCCGGGCAGCACATCGAACTAGGCATTGCCGAGAACAACCTGTTCCTCAACTTGGCCGCGCTGGGGCTGTCGGGGCCGCTGTTCGGGCACCGGCTGCTGCCGATCGGCACCGTGTATGATCCGTTCATTTCGCGCGGGCTCGATGCGCTGAATTACGGCTGCTACCAGGACGCGCGGTTCCTGCTGGTGGCGACCCCGGCGGGGCTGACGCTGGGGCCCGAGGGCGGCGCGCACCAGTCGATCAACACCCCGCTGATCGGCATGGGCCAGCCCGGCCTCACCTATTTCGAGCCCGCCTTTGCCGACGAACTGGCGCTGCTGATGCACTGGGCCTTTGGGCATATGCAGGCGAGCGATGGCGGGTCGGTGTACTTGCGATTGTCCACGCGATCGATCGCGCAAGAGGCGCGGGCCGATGAAAGCTGGAAGGCAGGCGCGTTGCGCGGCGCCTACTGGCTGCGCGAGCCGGCGGCGGGCGCGACGCTTGCCATCGCGTGCACCGGCGCGATCGTGCCCGAAGCGCTGGCGGCGTGGGAAGCCTTGTGCGACGACGTGCCCGGGCTTGGCCTGCTGGCGGTGACGTCGCCCGATCTGCTCCATCGCGAATGGTCGGCCTCCAACGGCTTGCGCGGGCGTGGCCAACCGCGCCAGCCGAGCCACATCGAAACCCTGCTTGCCCCGCTGGCAAGCGACGCCGGGATCGTCACGCTGATCGACGGTTCGCCCGCTGCGCTGTCATGGCTGGGCGGGGTACGCGGCCATCGGGTCAGCCCGCTCGGCATCGATCGCTTCGGCCAGACCGGCGATTTGCAAGACCTTTACCGCACGTATCGGCTCGATCCCGAAGCGGTGTTCGACGCGGCGGCGGAGGTCATGCTGGAAGGCTAGAACGCACCGCGGCGAAGCGCGCGATCAGCCAACTGCGCAGGACCGCGATCGCCGGATCGGCCAGATCGTCGGCGTGGAGCTTGAGGTAATAGCCATAGCCGTCCTCGATCACCGCGTCGTATGGCATGACCAATTGGCCGACGGCGATCTCGGCGGCGAACATGTCGACATCGCCCAGCATTACCCCGCCCGCGGTCATCGCGTACTTGGCCGAGGCGATCGCGGTGTCGAACGCCAGCCCGCCCGCCGTCGCCGCAATCAGCCGGTTGCGTTGCAGGTAATCGCTCCAGAGCTGGTCGCGCGGCTGGCCATCGAGCTTGAGGTGGAGCAATTCCTGCGCTGCAAGGAACTCCTCGAGTGAGCAGCCTTGCGCCCCCTCGGCCGTCTGCGGTGAACACAGCGGCGCCACGCGGACCATCCACAGCAGGTCGGTGATCCGGTCATCCACCTTGGGCCGATCATAGACGATCGCCATGTCGATCTCTGTCTGTGGCAGCCCGGTGACGGTGGCGCTCGATACGTCGACGTGAAATTCGGGATGCTCGCGGCGGAATTCGCCGAGCATCGGCAGCACCATCTGCTGGAGCAGCGAGGGCGGGACGTGGAGTCGCATCGCGCGGGCTGCGACGCGTTCGTCGCGGATTGCGTTCATCGTCTGCTCGATCCGTTCGAGCGACTTTCCCACCACCGCCAGCAATTCCTCGCCAGCCAGGGTCAGCGACAGCCGCCCGGCATCGCGTTCGAACAACTGCTTGCCCAGCAACGCCTCCAGCGCGCTGACGTGCCGGCTCATCGCGCTTTGCGACACCGACAGCGCAGCGGCGCCCCCGGTGAAGCTGAGGTGCTTGCCCACCGCCTCGAACGCGCGCAGCGCATTGAGCGGCAGCCAGCGGCGGTTCATGGCACCCTTGCTCGCGATTGTCCTGGCCCCTCGATACTGATCTCTGACTATTTGACATGGCCGCATGCCAAAAGTCGATTTTCTTATCCCCGGCCCATCGCCCACTACCAGCCCTGATGCATCTTGGGGATACAATCGATGGCTGACCCGAAGTCCGATCTGACCTGGATCGGCGCTCAGTTTGCCGCACGGCTGCCCAGGCATACCCTGCCGCAAGGGCTGTACCTCGATCCGCGCGCGTTCGATTTCGACATCACGGCGATCTTCGGCCAATCGTGGCTGATGGCCGGCTTTGAATGCGAATTGCCCAAGCCCGGCAGCTATCTCTCTATTACCGTCGGCAAGTGGCCCGTGCTGATCACGCGCAACCGCGATGGCGAGATCAAGGCGTTCCACAACTCGTGCCGCCACCGCGGATCGATCATCTGCCCGTCCGGGCATGGCACCGCCGCGCGGCTAATGTGCCCTTATCACCGCTGGACGTATGACCTCGACGGCGGGCTGCTTGCCGCAGGGCGGATGCCGGCCGACTTCAGCAAGGCCGATCACGGGCTCAAGCCGGTCGCGGTCGAGTGCATCGCGGGCGCCGTCTTCTTCTGCTTCGCCGAAACACCACCGCCGATCGCGGACTTTGCCGCGAAGTTCGAGAAGTATGCCGCGCCGCATGATTTCAGGAATGCGAAGCTGGCAGCATCGGCCAAGCTGGTCGAATATGCCAACTGGAAGCTGGTGATGGAAAACGCGCGCGAGTGCTACCACTGCGCGACCGGTCACCCGCAATTATCTAAGACGTTTCCGGTCGGCATGTCGAAGCACTTCGACGCAGGCGAGGATGGCCGCCTCGCCGCGTTCGCCTCGCGGATGGACGGGTTGGGCCTCGCGCACACTCCAGTAGAAGGCCACTGGTGGCAGATCGCGCGTTTCGCGCTCAACGAAGGATGCGTGTCGATTTCACCCGACGGCCAGCACCTTTCGCGCAAGCTGATGCTCGATGCTGATGCAGGCGATCTCGGCTCGATGCGCTGGGCGATCGATCCGCACATTTTCGGGCACGCCGCGGCCGATCACGCCTTCATGTTCAGTTGCATGCCGGTCGGCCCCGCCGAAACGCACGTCTACAGCAAGTGGCTGGTGCACAAGGACGCAGTCGAAGGTGTGGATTACCACCTCGACGAGTTGACCCGGCTTTGGACCGACACCAACCTGCAGGACAAGGACCTGGCCGAAAACAACCAGGCTGGTGTTTACAGCCCCGGCTACACTCCCGGCCCTTATTCGCAGGATGCCGAAATGCTCGCGCAGCGGTTCACCGATTTTTATTGCGACAAGGCACGCGAATATCTGGCGGCTTATGTCGATTGAACCACCGCGCGGCCTGAGGCCGGAAACTTTGGCCGTCTCGCACGGTTACGACCCACAAAGCGCATCGGGATCGGCCAAGCCGCCGATCTACATGACCTCGACGTTCGTCTATCCTTCGGCGCAGCACGCGCGTGATGTGCACGAGGCGTTCTTCGACGGCACAGGTCCGCTGGCAGGCGCGAGCGACCACATCTACGCGCGGCTCGGCCATCCCGGGCTCGACATCCTCGAAGCCCGGCTCGCCGCGATCGACGGTGCTGAAGCTGCGGTCGCCTATAGCAGCGGCATGGCCGCGCATTCCTCGATCGCCCTGTCGTTCGTGCGGCCGGGTGACAGCGTGATCCACGGACGGCCGATCTATGGCGGCGTGGACATGCTCTACAACAGCGTGATGCCCCAGTACGGCAGCCACGTTGCGGCTTATGTCGACGGCACCGATGAGGCGAACGTGCGCGCGGCGGCCGAAGAAGCGCTGGCGCAGGGCCCGCTCAAGTTGATCATCGCCGAGACCCCCGCCAACCCGACCGCCGCGATCATCGACCTGCAACTGATGGTCCGGCTGGCTGACGAACTCGGCGAAAAGCAAGGCCACAGACCACTGGTGGTGGTCGACAACACGCTGCTCGGCCCTTTCGCGCAGCGCCCGATCGAGCTCGGCGTCGATCTGTGCATGACTTCGCTCACCAAATATTGCGGCGGGCACAGCGACCTGCTGGCAGGCGGCATCTCGGGCCGGCACGAGTTGGTCGATCAGCTCAAGACGCTGCGCACGACCTGGGGCAACCACCTCGATCCCTACACCGCCTGGCTGGTCACGCGTAGCCTCGAATCGGTGCACGTCCGCACCGAACGCGCGATGAGCAATGCGCGCAGCGTTGCGGAATTTCTTCGCGATCACCCCAAGGTTGCGGGCGTGACCTATCTGGGCTTCCTGCCCGAAGGCAGCCGTGGCCGCGCGGTTTATGACCGGCAGTGCAAGGCAGCGGGATCGACGTTCTCGTTCCACCTCCACGGCGGGCAGGCCGAAGCGTTCCGGATGCTCGACCGGCTGCGGCTGATGAAGCTAGCGGTCAGCCTTGGGGGATCGGAAACCCTGATCTGCCATTCGGCCACGACCACGCATTACGCGCTCACGTCCGAACAACGGCTTGCGGGCGGCATCACCGACGGCACGATGCGGCTGTCGGTGGGGATCGAACACGTTGACGACCTGATCGCCGATCTGGCGCAAGCTCTGGAAGCTGTCTGATGGACCTCAATTTCACCGGAACCGATCTCTGCGCGATCGTCGGCACGCGCAGCGCCACCGAGGCGAAGTACGATGTCGTCGTAGTCGGCGCGGGGCCGAGCGGGATTGCCGCAGCGACCGAGGCGGCGGGCAGCGGCAGCACCGTGCTGCTGGTCGATGAAAACCCCGTTTCTGGCGCGCTGATGGGCAATGACGTGCCGCTCTATTTCGGCGGGCGCATGAACGCCGCCACGCAGAACAGCGCACGGATGCTCGAAGCGGTGTTCATGTCGATGCCCGCGCTGGAAACGGCGATGGAAGCCGGGGTTGAGGTGCAACTCGGTGTGACCGCCTGGGGCGTCTACCGCAATGGTCCCGGCGTCCAGAGCCTGCCCGCGCAGGTCGTCGGCCTTGCCGACGCAGAACGCTCATGGCTGGTCGGGTTCGATCGGATCGTGCTCGCCACCGGCGCGCGCGATCTGGCCATGGCCTTCCCCGGCTGGAATCAGCCCGGCGTGATGGGCGCGGCGGCATTGCAAATGCTGCTGACGCGGTATGACGCCTTCGCCGGGCATCGCGTGCTGATCCTCGGCTCGCACGATCTCGCGCTCGAAACCGCCTTGCTCGCGCGCGAACGCGGCGTGCAAGTGGCGGGCATGGTCGAAGTGCGCGAGCAGCCGCAGGGTTCGGACGCGCTCATTGCGAAGGTCACCGCAGAAGGCATCGCGATCCATTGCGCGACCACGATCGCCTCGGCCAAGGGCGGACTCGAAGGCGTCGAAGCGGCAACGCTCACCAACGGCGAGACGATCGACTGCGACACCATCTGCGTCGCGGTCGGGCTGGTTCCCTCGATCGAACTGGTCGATGCGATGCACGGGCCCCGCGTGCTCGACGCCATGCGCGGCGGCTATGTGCCGGGTGGTGAGGCGACCGTATCTGCGGTGGGCCTCTGCGCCGGCCTGCCCGACATCGGCTTCGATCACATCGCTTATCGCATGGAATGGATGGCCGCTCTGTCCGCCATCAGCGCTGATGACACCATCATCTGCCAGTGCGAGGAAGTGACCCGCGCCGATTTGCTCGGCGTGCAGCCGCCCAATTACCTCGCCCGCCCGGCACCGATGTGCGCGCGCTCGCTCGAAACCCTGCTCCACGACGGCCCCGCCAACCCCGACCAGATCAAGCGCCTCACTCGCGCCGGCATGGGCGTGTGCCAGGGCCGCCGCTGCCGCGACCAGGTGGCGATGCTGCTGGCGATCGCATCCGACAAGCCGTTCGGCACGATCCCGCTCGCCTCGCACCGCGCACCCGTTCGCCCGCTGCCGCTGAAGATCCTGGCCGACTGGAACGAGCCCGCGGCGATGACCGTGGCCTGGGACGTGTGGTTCGGCATCCCGACGCAGTGGGTGCCGGTCGAGGACATCGGCACCGTGCACGAGGATGAACACCGCGCGATGCTTTACACGGGGATGTACGAATGAGCGGGCCAGGAAACGGCAGCGAAGTCGTCATCGTCGGCGGCGGTGTCACCGGGCTCAGCGCCGGCTGGTGGCTGGCGCGTTCGGGCGTCAAGGTCACCGTGCTCGACAAGTTCATCGTCGGCTGGGAAGCCTCGGGCCGCAACGGCGGCGGCGCCTCACACTACCAGAGCCCGCTGTTCGACGAGGAACAGCGGATGTGGCCGCAGATGGACGAATTGCTCGGCTACCCGACCGAACACCGCAGCGGCCGGATCATCATCGCGATGACCGAACGGCAGTGGGAACAGTACCGCTTCGTCGCCGAACGCCACCACCGGCTCGGCCACCCGGTCGAAGTGCTCGACACCAAGCAGGTGCAGGACGCGGTGCCGCTGGCGGGCGACACCTGCTTCGGCGGGGTGCATTACAAGTTTGGCGGCCACGCCAACCCCCAGCGCACCGTGCAGGCTTATGCCTGGGCGTTGCAGGACCTGGGCGGAACGATCATCCAGCACAGCCCGGTCACCGGCTTCGAGACTGCGGGCGGCAAAGTCACGGCGGTGAAAACCGCGAACGCGACGTATGGCTGCGATAGCGTAGTCGTCGCCGCTGGTCCGCAAATCCCCGCACTGATGGCGCAGCTCGGCGTCACCGTCCCGCTCGCCCCGGCGCGCGCGGAAATGATCATCACCGAACCCGCGCCGATGATGCCGATCGGCGGGGTCGACGGGCACAAGCTCTACGGCCGGCAGACCTTGCGCGGCAACCTCGCTTATGGCGGCGGCCCGCACGAATGGCTAGATATGGACGCCACCGGCCCACAAGCGCGGCCCTCCACTCCGTTGATGCGCAACCTCGCCAGCCGGCTTGCCGAACTGCTGCCCAAGGCCGCGCATCTCAACGTGATCCGCAGTTGGGCGGGCGTGATCGAGAACACCCCCGATGGCCGCCCGATCCTCGACCGGCTGACCAGCCCGGACAACGTCGTCGTCGCCTCGATGTCGGGGGTGGGCTTCGGGCTTTCGCCCGCCTCGGGCCACGCGATCCGTGATCTGGTGATCGATGGCTCGTGCTCGTTCGCCGACCTCGACATCCTCAAGCTCTCGCGCTTCGACACCCTCGAAGCCGACTGGCGCCAGAAGCGCGGGTGGATGCCGATCGCATGAGCAAATACTCGGCGCTGGGCCTGCTGCGCGGCGCGTTCAACGGCCAGCGCCACTGGCAGCCCGCGTGGCGCGATCCCGAGCCACGCGCCAACTACGACGTCGTGATCATCGGCGGCGGCGGGCATGGTCTGGCGACCGCCTATTACCTCGCCAGCGTGCATGGCATCCGCAACGTCGCGGTGCTGGAAAAAGGGTACATCGGCGGCGGCAACACCGGGCGCAATACCACGCTGGTGCGGTCGAACTACCGGCTGCCCGAACTTCACACCTTCTTCGAATTCGGGCTCAAGATGTGGGAGCATCTGAGCGACGAGCTGAACTACAACGTGATGTTCAGCCCGCGCGGCGCGATGTTCCTCGGTCACAGCGACAGCGACATGACGATGCTCGCCCAGCGCGGCGATGCCATGCGCGTGGACGGGATCGACGCAGAATTGCTCACCCGCGATCAGGTCGCCAAGATCGAACCGCTGCTCGACATGAGCCGCGATGCGCGCTTCCCGATCCACGGCGCCTTGACCCAGCGGCGCGGTGGCACCGCGCGGCACGATGCGGTGGCCTGGGGCTATGCGCGCGGCGCCAACCGGCTGGGCGTCGATATCATCCAGAAGTGCGAAGTCACCGGCTTCGTGCGCGATGGCGATGCGGTGGTGGGGGTCGAAACCACGCGCGGCCGGATCGGTGCGGGACGTACAGGCATTTGCGTGGCCGGGCACAGCGGACACGTTGCCGCGATGGCCGGCTTGCGTCTGCCGATCGAATCGCAGACCCTGCAGGCGCTCGTCACCGAGGGCGTCAAGCCGATGATCCGCAGCGTGATCATGTCGCAATCGCTGCACTGCTACATCAGCCAGTCGGACAAGGGCGGCGTGGTCATGGGCGGCGATCCCGACAACTGGCCGAGTTATGCGCAGCGCGGCCAGCCGATGGTGACCGAGGGCGCGATCGCGCAAGCCATCGCGCTGGTCCCCGCGCTCTCGCGCTTGCGCATGCTGCGCACTTGGGGCGGCGTCACCGACATGAGCTTCGATGGATCGCCGATCATCGGGACTACGCCGGTGCCCAATCTCTTCCTCAACGGCGGTTGGTGCTACGGCGGGTTCAAGGCCACGCCCGCATCCGGCTGGACTTACGCGCACACGCTGGCCACCGGCGAACCGCACGCGCTCAACGCGCCCTTCGCGCTCGACCGCTTCGCGCGCGGCGCGACGATCGACGAAACCGGCGTCGGCCCGATGCCGAACCATCGCTGAGGGGCGCCGAAATGTTGCTGATCACCTGCCCCCATTGCGGGCCGCGCGCGCAGACCGAATTTGTCTACGAACGCACGGTCGATGCGATCGTCCAGCCCGATGCCGATCCGACCGAGGCGGTGGCCGCGCTTTTCACCCGCACCAATCCGCGTGGGTTGGATGAGGAATTGTGGCGGCACACCTACGGCTGTCGCGCATGGCTGACGATGACGCGCCACCGTGTGAGCCACGAGATCACCGCAATCCGCGCGATCGGCCCTGAGGCATTGCCATGATCGGGCCGACACGCACCGGCGACACCGGCAGCATCCGCTTCACCTTCGACGGCAAGGCATTGCTCGCGCGACCCGGCGATACGCTGGCCGCCGCATTGCTGGCCAACGGCATCGGCCTCGTCGCGCGCAGCTTCAAGTATCACCGCCCGCGCGGGATCATGACGGCGGGGATCGAAGAACCCAACGCGCTCGTCACCATCGGCAGCGGGGGGCGCACCGAACCCAACACCCGCGCAACCGATGTGTTTGTCTATGACGGCATGGTCGCAAGCAGCCAGAACAGCTGGCCCAGCCTGGCCTTCGACGCGGGTGCCGTGCTCGGGCTGGCCTCAAAGGCGCTGCCGCCCGGGTTCTACTACAAGACCTTCTTCGGCTCGGCCAAGCGGTGGATGTTCTACGAATACTTCATCCGCCGCGCCGCCGGGCTAGGCGTTGCGCCGACCGAGGCCGATCCCGATCGCTTCGCGCAGCGCGCCGCGTTTTGCGACGTGCTTGTAGTGGGTGCCGGGCCTGCGGGGCTCGAAGCTGCGCTTGATGCTGCGGAAGCGGGCGAGCGTGTCATGCTGGTCGAGCAGGACCGCATTCTGGCGCCATCGCTGGCGCGAGACCCGCAGGAACTGGACGCAAACTGGATCGGCAATACCGCCACGCGCATCCGCGAACTCGGCGGCCGCATCCTGCTGCGTACTACCGCGGCAGGCTACTGGGACGACAACCTGATCGTCCTGACCGAGCGGCTCGCCGAACCAGGTGAGCAACCCGCGAACGGCCTCGTGCAAAGGCTGTGGCACGTCCGCGCCAAGCGGGTCGTGCTGGCCACCGGCGCGCTCGAACGGCCGCTGGCTTTTGCGCACAATGATCGGCCCGGCGTGATGCTGAGCCAGGCCGTGCGTACTTACATCCGCCGTTTCGGGGTGGTGCCGGGCCGGCGCGTGGTGATCGCCACCAACAACGACGACGCCTACCTCACCGCCGCCGCGCTCCGCGATGCCGGCGCCGATGTGGTCGCAGTGCTCGATACCCGGCCCGCGCCCGAAGGCGCGAACAGTGGCTTCATGGTCCACAACGACGCAATGCCGCAATCGACCAGCGGTGCGCGGCATTGCCTCAAATCGGTCAGCGCCACGGTCGGAAGCAAGCCGATGACCTTCTCCGCGGACTTGCTGGCAATGTCGGGCGGGTTCACCCCGGTGGTGCACCTTCACATGCAGGCGGGCGGTGCGGCGCTCGATTGGGATGCGGGAGCCCAGGCCTTCCTACCCGGCGCGGCGCGGCAGAACGTCCAATCGGTGG